>CBFGQN010000610.1:0-2732 GCA_965650895.1 uncultured Ignavibacteria bacterium
CTATCCGCAGGATGAGTGGAAGAAGATGGAGGAGCAACTTGTGGGACTGAACCAGTACAACGATCAGGATCGGTTCTTCCTCCGCACACTTCTCTACTGGGCCGATGAACTGATGCTGGACAAACAGCATCGCGTGATGCTTCCGAAGGCCCTCGTCGAGTTTGCCGGAATCGAGAAGACGGCGCTGATCATCGGCGCAATGGATCACCTGGAAATCTGGAACCCCGAGATCTTTGAAAGCTATCTGAGCAAGCGCCAGGAATCATACTCCGACGTTGCCGAACGAGTGATGGGTGGAAGACTCCTGTAACTGATGCCGGGAGCCCGTATGGAACAACCCTATCACATACCGGTGATGCTCCACGAAGTTCTCGACGGACTTCGGATCGAATCCGACGGACTCTACTTCGATGGAACGCTCGGAGGCGGAGGACACACCGAAGCGATACTCGATCGGCTTGGAGAGAATGGACGAGTGATCGCCTGCGATGCCGATCCGGTTGCGATCAGGCGAGCCGAAGAAACCTTCGCCGGTGAGTTGCGATTGCAGATCCGTCACGGATACTTCAGCGATGTCTGCCGTGACCTCGGCAGTGATGAGGCGAAGCTCTCCGGAGTCCTTCTCGATCTCGGAGTCTCAAGCAGGCAACTTGACTCCGATCAGATCGGACTCAGCTATCGCGAGGAGATGCCGCTCGACATGAGGTTCGATCCGGAGGAGCGGGATGAATCGGCAGCCCACATCGTGAACGGATATTCCGCCGAGGATCTGGCAACGCTCCTCAGACGATTCGGTGAGGAGCCGGCCGCGTGGAAGATCGCGCAGGCAATCGCCGTCCGCCGGTTGAAGGGGAGGATCGCAACGACACGAGAATTGCGCGAGACAATCGAAGGGGTGATTCCCGGTCGCTTTCTCATCAAAACATTGTCAAGAGTCTTCCAGGCTCTGCGCATCGCCGTCAACGATGAACTGGGTGAACTGGAGCGAGGGCTCGACTGCTTTATCGAAAGGTTGACCGAGGGGGGACGGCTTGCCGTGCTGACCTACCACTCGCTTGAAGACCGGATCGTGAAGATGAAGTTTCGCGAAGAGGAGAAGGGCTGCGACTGTCCCCCCGGAGTCCCCGAGTGTACGTGCGGGAGAAAGAGGCGTCTTCGCCTGATACCCCGCAAAGCCCTTCGACCGACTGACGAGGAGATCAGAATAAACCCGAGAGCGCGAAGCGCAAAGCTGCGGATAGCGGAAAAGAGAAGTGACTGAGTAGGTAGAACGAAGAACAGACAGAAGCGACGAGAGAATAGACCGATGCAGGGAGTGCTTCAGCGAAACGGAACAGGGAAGAAAACAGCGGTGAAGGTGGGCGGAGGCAGGAAAGCCTCCGGCGCGCGCGGCCGACTGGAACTCCCCTTCGGCGAGGAGGGGACGAAGCGTTCATTCCTTCATCGGTGGAGCGCGGCGGGACTTATCCTTCTGGCTTCGCTTCTCGCCGTTCTCTTCGTTGCCAATGCCATCTACGTCAACGAGCTTCTGAGCAGCGTCACGTCGATTGAAGGGGAGCGGGATGAAGTCCGACGCGAGAACGAACGGCTTCGGGGTGAACTGACGCGATTGATGTCGGTTGAACAGATTACCGGGCGGGCCGCCGCCATCGGAATGATTCAGCCGGAACGTCCGCCGATCGCCTTGTCGTCGGTGCAGAGCGGAGAAGAAAAAGAATAGGATACGAGAAGGCTTTTATCAGGGGAGCCACAACAGGAGCCGTCGAGCGCAGAGGTTGCAATATCAGTGCCCGTCAACACTACACATAGCGATGCCGCCGTACCGGCAAGACCGAAGCCTCCGCGTAGTGGAGTCTGGCGGCTCTATGTCGTTGGCGGACTTCTGGTTCTGGCAACTCTCGGCGTTATCGGGCGGCTCTTTGTGCTGCAGGTGATCAAGGGGGATGAATACGCCGCCCTTGCACGGAAGCAGTACGAATCGAAAGCTCCTCTGCAGGCCGACCGCGGCACAATTCTTGACCGCAACGGCACGCTTCTGGCCGCAAACGTTCCGGCCCTCTCCTTTGCCGTCGATCCGAATCACGTGGAAGATCCCGATCTGCTTGCCCGAACCTTTGCAAAGGAATTCGGCGGAGATGTCGAAGAATGGAAAAAGAAGGTCACGGCCCCGAACACATCTTTTATATGGATCAAGAGAAAAGTGGTCGGCGAGGCGATCAACAGGGTCAGAAAGATTGATGACGACGGACTGATCACGATCTCCGAACCTCTGCGGCGATTCGAGTACGGAACGTTCGGTGCCCAGGTGGTCGGTTGCGTCAATCTGGACAACCAGGGGCTGAGCGGCGTCGAGTTGTTCTACGATGAAGTGTTGCGCGGCGAGGACGGATATATGGTGATGCAGCGGGATGCCGTCGGTCGCCGCCGTCCCGATGTCGATCTTCCCCGCGTCGATCCGGAACACGGCGAGACGTTGCAGTTAACGATCGACATCACGATGCAGAGCGTGGTGGAGGACGAGCTGGCCCGCGGTGTGAAGGAGGCCGATGCCGCTTCCGGTACCGCCCTGGCTTTGAACCCGAAGACCGGAGAGATTCTGGCGATGGCCAGCTTCCCCTCGTTCGATCCGAATGATCCGGGAGAGTCGGATCTCTCCAACGTCCGTCCCCGCAGCGTTACCGACACGTACGAGCCGGGATCGACGATGAAGGGGATCACCGCCGCTGCGGTTC
>CBFGQN010000611.1:0-2732 GCA_965650895.1 uncultured Ignavibacteria bacterium
TCGATTGAGAGGTGCAGGAGGGGATTTTCGATTGTCGAAGTTCGATTGACGAATAGAGGAAGGGGGAGTCCGGTTGTTTTGCATGTCGACATTTGATAATCAAAAATCAACATTCGAAAATCGACAATTGAAAATCGAACTTCAGTCTATTCCCGAAGGCTTTCCAGCGAGATCTTCTCAACCCGATCCATTTTGCTGCCCAGGAATCGTTCGCCGATCTCGATGAACTTGTGGGGGAAATCGCTGAGGTAATACTCGTGGGTGACGGCGGCTTCGCCGGTATTGAGCAGATTCTTTTCCCTCAGAATGCGGTGGACGAACAGGGCGGTTTGCAGACCGGGATCGATGAGGCGGACATCGGGACCGGCGACTGCGGCGAGGGTCGGTTCGAGGATCGGGTAGTGGGTGCATCCCATAATCAGTGAGTCGATGGAGTGTGCCAGGAGGTCTTCGAGATATTCCTGTGCGATGAGATGGGTTGCCGGATGATCCACCAGACCTTCCTCGGCAAATCCGACGAGGAGAGGACATGGGTGAGCGAACACTTCGGCTTCCGGCTTCAGGGCCGTTATTGCATCCTGATAAGCCCTCGACCGAATGGTCCCCTGGGTACCGATCACACCGATTCTGCCGGAACGACTCGCCTCAACCGCTCCGGAGGCTCCAGGCTCGATAACGCCGATGACCGGCACCGAGGCGAGATGGGAGGCATACTCCAGAGCCACCGCACTTGCGGTGTTGCAGGCGATAATGATCAGCTTCACGTTCTTGCTCTCAAGAAAATTGATCGCCTGCTTCGTGTAGAAGCGTACCGTATCTGTCGACTTCGAACCGTAGGGGACGCGGGCCGAATCCCCGAAGTAGACGGTATTCTCTCCCGGCATCACCTTCATCACATGCCGGGCCACGGTAAGTCCGCCGACGCCGGAATCAAACAGTCCGATTGCCTTGTTTGCCTCGCTCATGTTGCCTTGTTCTCCCTGCTGGAATCTACGGTGAGATCTTCCCATTGTCGCTTGTTGTGGTATCCGATGCCGTCGTGTCGACCGGTGTGCGTGAATGTCCGATCCTTTCCCAGGCTCTCTCCGCATCAAACGGCTCGTTCTGGAACGGACAGACATGCTCGGCTTCGGCGGGGGATTCCGCATGGCAGGAGTAGCAATCGGCCAGACTGCCGGGGGAGCCTCCGGAGGCCATCATCAGGTCCCGGTTCTTCATGACCGTCGTCTGCACATACTCGCTCCCCGGACCGTGACAGCGCTCGCAACCGACCCCTGCGCTGTTCAGTTGCTCCTCGAATTCATTCAGACCTGCGCGACCAAGCGTTGTGTGGCATGCCATACAACCATCCGGCTCCAGATTCCGCTCACGCAGATAGCGTTGCGCCGAGTCCGACTGCAAAAGGTCATACGCCTGCTGATGCGGTCCCCGTTGCCAGTCCTGATAGACCAGGCCGGAAGAGGTTGTCGCATGACACGCGCCGCAGACGTCGACGCCGACGTAGCGGGCTTCTTCTCTGACATTGCCGAAATGAATCAGCAATCCAAGAACAAGAGCCGCCGAAACGATAGACAGGAAAGCACTGAATCTCAACATATTCTTCCGTCAAGATATGAAAACGTTCAGGCAGTGTGACTTCTCCGGTCGGTAACCATTTGCGCTTCCGCCGGGCTGTCGTATATTTATCGCCTGTCTTTCAACCTATGGAAGACCTGAGTAGTGTGGGGACAGAACCCAACCGATAATTATCGTCGACATTTCGGAACAAACGGATCAACCGCTATGACGGAACAGGAAAACGTAACGACCCAACCACAAGAGCAAAACGGGAACCGGCAGGAGGAGACTCCTTCGAGCGAGACCGCACCGGAATCCCGCGAGACTGGAGTGGAGAGCACGGCACCGGAGAGTACAACCCCGGAAGGTACAACGGCCGCAGAGACTTCAACACCGGAGACCGGATCGTCCGATGCGGAGCCATCGGCCTCCGCAGAGACTCAACCGGTCACCGCAGAGGCTTCCACCCCTGCCGCAACAGAGGAGCCGGCAATCGATCAGGGGGAAACTTCCTCAACGACCGATGCATCCGCTCCGGCAGCAGCCGCATCCGCCGAACCTTCAACCGGATCAGCCCCGGCCGAAGCTCAGCAGAGTTCCACCGATGCCCCTCCTTCGGTGACTGCCGAGAGCGGGACCGCCGAAGCCGGGGAAGAGGGGGCCACACCCGAAGGGGAGGAGGCTCCGCCGCAGGAGCCCGGTATGTCCCTTGAGGAGATGCGGGAGATCTGGACCGAACTGGAGGGAAAGAAAGATGAGAAGACTCCGGTTGAAGTCACAGTCAAAGGTGTCAACCGCGGCGGCATTGTGGCCGACTACAAAGGGGTTGAGGTCTTTATTCCGCAGTCTCACTGGACCATCTCCCGTTCTTCCGGTTCCTCCGATGTCCTCGTCGGCGAAACGCACGAGGTGCAGATTCTGGAGATGACGCAGTTCGAGACCGATGCAAGAAGAGTGACCGGCACGCGCCGTTCCCTTCTGCGGAAGGAACTGCTTGAGAACCTGACCGAAGGGGCACGCCTGACTGGTCGCGTCTCCACGCTGACCGACTTCGGTGCGTTCATTGATCTCGGAGGGGTTGACGGCCTTCTTCACGTCTCGGAGATCAGTTACGAGCGGAACAAGCTGCCGAGCGAGATGCTCACCGAGACTGAGCTCGATCTTCACGACCTCGG
>CBFGQN010000612.1:0-2719 GCA_965650895.1 uncultured Ignavibacteria bacterium
TGGAGGAGTTTGGAATTACCAGTGTCGGCGATGTTGTGTATAACGGGACGAGGGCCAGACTGACCGAAGAGGCCGTCAGGCGGGGCGAAGGTTATCTGGTCAATGGCGGAGCCCTTCTCGCCTATACCGGCCAGCATACCGGGCGTTCGCCGAACGACAAGTTTATCGTCGAGGAGCCCGGGAGCAAGGATCAGATCTGGTGGGGGACGGTCAACCGTCCGTTCGAGCGGGAGAAGTTCAACAGCCTCCTTGCGAAAGCCAGGGAATATCTGTCGGGAAAGGATCTGTTCGTCGCCGACTGTTTTGTCGGAGCCGATCCTCGCTACCGCGTCGGCGTTCGGGTTATCAACCAGCATGCCTGGCACAACCTCTTTGCACAGACGATGTTCATTCCGGTCGGTGAGGCATCCGATGCCTCTTCGTTCAATGTCGATTATACCGTCGTTCACGTCCCGGATATGCAGGCGATTCCGGATGAGGACGGGACCCGCTCCGGCACGTTCGTTCTGGTCGATTTCGGTCAGAAGATCATTCTGATCGGCGGCACTTCCTACGCCGGGGAGATCAAGAAGTCGCTCTTTACCACGATGAACTATCTCCTTCCGCTGCAGGGCGTCATGCCGATGCACTGCTCGGCGAACATCGGCGACGGGGGGGATGTGGCTCTCTTCTTCGGACTGTCCGGCACCGGCAAAACGACGCTTTCCGCCGATCCGGAACGATCACTGATCGGCGACGACGAGCACGGGTGGAGCGATGACGGCGTGTTCAATTTCGAGGGGGGATGCTATGCCAAAGTGATCCGTCTTTCCGAGGATGCCGAACCGCAGATCTACGCCACCACAAAGATGTTCAGCACGGTTCTCGAGAATGTCGATATTGATATGCAGACCAGGGAACTGGATCTGGACTCCGCCAAGTATACCGAGAACACCCGGGCCGCCTATCCGCTGAACTTCATTCCGAACACCGTCCCCGACTCCACCGGCGGACATCCCCGCACCATCATCATGCTGACCGCCGATGCCTTCGGTGTCCTGCCGCCGATTGCAAAGCTCTCTCCGGCGCAGGCCATGTACCAGTTCATCAGCGGCTACACAGCAAAAGTGGCCGGTACCGAGAAGGGCGTGACCGAACCGCAGCCGACGTTCAGCGCATGTTTCGGTGCGCCGTTCATGGTCCACCACCCTTCGGTCTATGCCGAGTTGCTTGGCGAGAAGATTCGTGAGCACAACGTCAGTTGCTGGTTGATCAACACCGGCTGGACCGGAGGTCCGTACGGGGTAGGGAACCGGATCAAGATCGCCTATACGCGGGCAATGGTCAAGGCCGCACTGAGCGGGGAACTGGACGGCGGGCAATTCCAGGAAGATCCGATCTTCGGCCTGAACATTCCGACTCATGTCGAAGGGGTGCCGGACGAGGTGCTGAATCCACGCAACACCTGGAGCAATCCGGAAGAGTATGATGAGAAGGCAAACGAGCTTGCAGCGAAGTTCAACGAGAACTTCAAAACATACGAGGAAGGGGCCGCACAGGAGATTCGTGATGCCGGTCCGAAAGTGAAGGAAACCGCCGGGGCATAAGCAAGCCGGCTAAAGAAAAAGCAGAAGAGGCGTCGGCGATATGCCGACGCCTCTTCTTTCTTCTTCGGGCAAAGCGATCACGCAAAGCTCAAAGCCGCCCCCTCAAAAGCTCATAGCTGATCGCTCATAGCTCATAGCTCAAAGCCGCCCCCTCAAAAGCTCATAGCTGATCGCTCATAGCTCAAAGCTCAAAGCCACCCCCTCAAAAGTTCATAGCTGCTCGCTCATAACTCACTGCTCATAGCTCCCCCCCAAAGCTCACCTCTCAACAACCACCCGTCTCGTCTCACGTTTTCCCTCTCCGGTAACTGCAACGATATAGACCCCTGACGGCAATCCGCCCACATTCAGTCGAGCAACATGCCTTCCGGCACTGTATTCCGTCTCTGTAGCCGGACCGGCCGCTTTCCCCAGCATATCGAACAGTTGAATCCGGACTGAGGAAGGAACGTTCAGATCAAGCTCTACCTCCAGAAGATCAGAGACCGGGCTCGGCCCCACGTTTGCCAGAAATCCTCCGCTCGTTCCTTCCGTCGTGCCGACGCTGGTCGTCCGGTCGGAGCCTTGCAGCCAGTCAATTCCCTGCATCAGGAGTTGTCGTCGTGCCGTCACTTCACCGATCCCCTCGGCGCCGAAGCCGAGGAAAATCAGCCGGTTCGATCCGTCCGCATACCGGATGCCGGCCACCTGGGTCTCGCTCGATCCGTAGTAGAAGACGGGGAGGGCTCCTTCGGTCGGGGCGATCTCGTCCGGCGTGTCCTGATTCTGCACGCCGTTCTTGATCGAGAAGTTCAAGCCGTTTCCGACCGGATCTCCGCCGACACCGCTGACGGTTGTCGAGGGATTTGCATCCCGCACATACGTGGCGTGAAGATAGTCCCGCATGAACGCTTCGTCGCGGGGAGTCGTCTGGTCGGTGTTCTGCGGATCGGCCAGACCGTAGCCGATCTCCGCACCGATCAGATAGAGCCGCACATTCCCCGCATCGAACTTCTCGCGAAGCAGCGTGATATCGTTTCGCGTAAATGCCCACTTCCCGACTTCGAGGATCACCACGTAATCTTTCCAGTCGAACAGATGCTCATCGGCCGGATCGACCACAGCATACACGTAATCCCCGTTGTTCATCCCCT
>CBFGQN010000613.1:0-2716 GCA_965650895.1 uncultured Ignavibacteria bacterium
TCGCGGTCGACATCTCCTTCCCTTTCAAAGTAGGAGAACTGTCGCAGCAGGTACCCGGGATCGGTCAGGTTGAGTTGCGTGAACGTGTGGCCGCACCACTCCTGCGAACTTGTGGTCACCTTCAGCGAGTAGGGCCGGTTCGTCAGATCGACCGGAGTGAAGACGGAAGTCATCATGGAGTAGGGATAGATACCGGTCAGGAATTTCTTGACGAAGTTGAGTTTCAGGACGCTTGGGGCGCTGCGGTCACCTTTTGGAGATTCCAGCTTCACCTGTTCCTCGGCCAGGAAATCCTCGGTGACGAAGATCAGAACGGCATCTCCCTTGTGAATTTCTCCGTATCGGGCCTGCTGAAGCTCATACCTGTTCAGCTCCGCCACCCCCTGATACCAGTACTCGCCGAAAGCTCCCCCCGGCTTCTGCGAGTCGTCGGGCGTCTCCGAGGTCTTCTCTTCCGCCGCCGAATGCTTTTCTCCGTTGGAACAACCGGACGTGCCGATCAGTCCGAACGAAAGAAAAGCGAAGGCGATCAGAACCATCAACTTCATCATCTGTGTGATATTCATACGATCCGATGCTGTGTTGAAGTTTTCCGGCGGAGCTGCAGCGGGAAGGAATTTCCCTACCGCTTCTGAGGCATAATCTTCAGCGTACGCTCATTCCCCTCTCTGAGAACAACGACCTCCACCTCCTTGTCGGGATCGGTAGAGGCGAGGGCATACATATACTCCTCGATGTTGTTGACATCCTTGCCGTTCAGTTTGACGATCACGTCTCCGTGCTCCATCCCCCCTTTCTCGGCCGGTCCGCCTTCGGAGACGCCCGAAAGCCGGAGTCCCTTACCGTCGAAGCCGTAATCGGGGACGATGCCGAGAACGACGCGGAGTCTGGGACCGCTCTGCGGAGTGGTCCGCGGAACGTCCACATACGTCAGACCTTCGTCCCGTCCGTCGAGTGTGGCGACGACATCCCGGACAAGGACGGCAATCGTGGCGATCCCTTGGTAGTTGACAAGATTCCAGTCATCGCTCGGACGGTGATAATCGTTGTGCAGACCGGTAAAGAAGAAGAGGACGGGAATCTGCCGGGCATAGAAGCTGGAGTGATCGCTCGGGCCGTATCCGTCCTTGACCGTTTTCAGGACGAGATCCTCACCGTTGGCCCGTTCGAGAATTTCCTCCCATTCCGTCGCCGTTCCGGTTCCCTGGACCACCAGTTCATTCGACCCGAGCCGACCGACCATATCGAGATTGATCATTGCCGTCACGTTCCCCACACTGAACGGGGCCGCCTCGACCAGAGCGGCCGAGCCGAGAAGTCCTTCTTCCTCTCCGTTGAATGCCATGAAGATCAGCGTGCGCCGATTCGACCGGGTGGCGCCGTAGTATTTTGCCAGAGCCATCACCGCGGCGGTTCCCGACGCGTTGTCGTCGGCGCCGTTATGGATAGCCGGTTCCGAATGTCCGTGCAGCGAGCCTTCCCCTCCGTGCCCCAGATGATCGAAGTGCGCACCGATCACAATGATTTCATCCCTCAGTTCCGGATCATTCCCCGGCACCATCCCGAGCACGTTCGGCGCATCGACCCGCTCGAACTGCAGTTCGGTGGTGATCGATGTCTTCCATCCGTCCATTGCGAAGGAGGCGGGGGTCCGTCCGCTGTCGATCTCTTTCCGTATGTCGACAAGGTTTCGTCCCCTCATATCCTTAAGCATGTTGAACGCCACAGGCTTCACGGAGACGGTCGGAATGCCGACATCGGTAACGCCCCGCATCAGGTAGGTTGGAATCGCATGCCCATGCTCATCATCCATATCGATCATGACAAGTCCGGCAGCCCCTTTCTCCCGTGCAGTCAAAGCCTTGGTCACCAGCGCGGCATAAGAGGAGAGATCTTTTTCTTCATCGTGGAATGAGGGATTCGGCGGAGCGTAGCGCAGCATCAGAACAATTTTTCCCTCGACATCGATTCCGGCATAATCGTCGTAGCCCTTGTCGGGGGCGGAGATTCCGTAGCCGACAAAAACCATCGGCCCGCTGACCGTTCCGTTGCCGCTGAAACCGAGCGGAGCAAATTCCTCTCCCGGTTGAAGATGCATATTCACCCGACGGGTCTCATCTCCGTTTCCACTCCAGATCAGCTCAAATCTGTTTGCGGGCGTAGCCGACACCCCCTTGAGATAGGAAAAATCGTGCAGGTACAGTCCATTGACGGGCTCCAGTCCCGACCGGGCAAACTCACCGGCGATATATCCGGCGGCCAGCAGATTCCCCCGTGTCCCCGTTCTGCGTCCCTCCAGTTCATCGCTTGCAAGATACTTTACATGCGACCGGAGCTCATCAACCGAAATCGACGACGACTGCTGGCCGTAGGCAAGGGGAACGGAAAAAAGGAACGCGGCGAGGAGCAGAAGGTACGAGTGGACTCTGTTCATATCAAGACTGGAATTATAGTTGTAGTTATATCGTTCAAAAATCAACCCGCGGTCTCGGCTTCGTCGATCAATCGGAGCACCTGTTCGATCGATGTGGTGTGGACAGCCGAACGGAGCAGCCGCTTCAATCGATCCGTTGAAGAAATAGCTTCAACCCGACTCCGAAGTTCGGCAGGAAGGGGGGCATACATCTCTTCAAGGACTTCCAGAAGACTTCCCCGAATACCTTCCTGAAGCCCTTTTTCCATCCCTTCTTCTTCAAAGATCGAAATAAACGGCCGT
>CBFGQN010000614.1:0-2711 GCA_965650895.1 uncultured Ignavibacteria bacterium
GGAACCCGAAGTCGTGAGTACCGGCAATCCGTTTCTGATCCTTCCGATCCGGGATGTTCGCCTGCTTCAGCGAGTACGGCCGGACATCGAATCTCTGAAGCAAATTTCCGATGAGAAGGGTCTGGCCGGGTTCTATCTGTATGTTCCGGTGCAGAACGGAGCGGAAAGAGCGACGACAAGAATGTTTGCTCCTTCCTACGGTATTTCCGAAGAGGCCGCAACCGGTATGGCGGCCGGAGCACTTGCCGGTTTTCTGGACAAGCATCGCCGGTTGAATTCCGCATCGGTCCTCTTCTCGCAGGGGAAATTCATGGAGCCTCCATCGCCGAGTCTGATCCGGGTCAGGCTGGAAAAGGAAGGAGAGAGAGTTCAACGCATCTACGTCGGCGGAAATGCCCGGAAATCGGATCGTCTTCTCATCCCGGCCGACACTCTGTAGCTTCCGGTCCGGACAAGCTTGCGTGCCAATGCCGGACAGTCCTGCAATCGTTCACAGAACGATCCGACAAACCATTCACCCACTCCACAATGTCGCTGCAGTACAATCCTCCCGAAAGGAGCCGGCCTAATTTTGTTCCACATTCATTGATGACCACTCAACAAACGGGGAGACAACAACAATGGGGAACGAATTCATCAACGACGTGGCCCTTCTGTTCGAGGAAGATGTCCGCCTGACCGATGTGAAGGAGTACGGCTTCCGCTGGGAGGATTTTGCCGGAGGAAATGAGCCGATTCCGGCCGAGGGGCTCCGCTTCGACATTCATTTCGAGGGGGATGTGACCGGGGATCGGGTGCGGGGGAAGATCAAGGGAATCGACTATCTGACGGTCCGTTCGGACGGTCGTCTCTTCCTCGATCTTCGGGCGGCCATCATCACCGAAGATGGAGGGATGATCAACGTGACCGAGACCGGGATCAACGACAACGGGAATCTTCGTCTCAACATGGATTTCCACACCAACGACAGCCGCTACGCCTGGCTGAACAGACGACACGTCTGGGGGATCGGAACGGTCGACTTCGCGACCGGGGAAGTGAAGATCAAGGGGTACGGGAACTGAGCATCATTACTTCAATAATCAACATCAGACTACAATGACAACGGTACAACTGAATCGGACCGAGCTTGCCGAGTTCATCGGCAAGGATGACAAGCGACAGCACTGCCGGGCGACCTTCCCGCTGATCGGAGCGCACGGCTCGAAAGATCTGGCAACCGTATATTTCGAGATCGAACCGGGGGACAATCTGGGGATGCACACCGATTCGGCAGAGGAACTGCTGGTGATTCTGGAGGGGGAGATGGAGGTGACCATCGGAGGCGAACGGTCGAAAGTCGGGAAGAACGGTCTGGCCCTGGTGCCGGTGATGGTGCCGCACGACCTGAAGAATATCGGTGACGGGACAGCACGGGTCCTGGGTGTCTTCGGCGGCGCAAACAACATCGTCGCCACGTTTGAAAAGGAGTGGTTGCCCCTCCACTCGCGGCAGGTGGATACGGCGCAGATGGGATGATTCGAAAAAACAGTTCAGAAAAGAACGTTCCGATCGGGGGGAGACTTTCTCCTCCCGATCGCCGAACGACGGGTGCCGCTAACCCGTGCGATTACAAGTGAAGATCGACTGGTATGGATCAACAATGAATCTTGTTACTACCGAATATCGACCGGGGAAGGAACTCCTTCCGTTCGTCGAGTCCTACTGGCTCGGCGACTTCAATCTGAGCGGCGAACCGGAGTTCACACAGTCGGTGGTGCCGAACGGATGCATCGAGCTGATCATCCATCTCTCCGATTCCCACTGCTCGCTGAGCAAGGGGAATGCTCCTGATGTCTGGAGCAGTTCTCCCGACTTCACACTCCTCGGACTCTATGCAAAACCGTACGATGTCAGGTTTTCGGAGAACGTGAAGGTCTTCGGTATTCGGTTCCATCCGGACGGCGTCCGGAACATCTTCGGTCTTTCTCCTGCGGAATTTCTCGCCACTTACGAAGATGGAGTCGACCTGCTGGGAGGGGGAGTGCGGGAGTTCTGCAGCCGGATTCGTGAATTGCAGAACGTTGAGGCCCGGGTAGAACTGGCCGATCGGTATCTCGGGGAGTTGCTTGAGCAAAACCACAGGTCGCACGACTACACGCACCGGGCGATGCGTCTGATCCGGCAGGTCTCCGGTCTGTCGGATTACGGACGGCTGACCGATCAGGTACCGATCAGCGACCGGCAGTTGCAACGGGAGTTCCGGAACCGGTACGGCATCACCGTCAGGGAGTACATGCGTCTGGCCCGACTGAACGCCGTGCAGAAGTACATGCGCTCCGGTAAAGTCGACCTGACCAGACTGTCGCACGATCTGCAGTTCCACGATCAGTCCCACTTCATTCGCGAGTTCAAGAACTTTGTCGGCCTTCCGCCGCGGGCGTTCATCAAGCGTCGGGATCAGTTCATCGTAAATCCGGCCGTCGGAAGAATCGATATCGATCCGGATGACTGATCCTTTGTGGTCTCTTGGTGTTCTTTGTGGCTTTGTGGTGCTTTCCCACGAAGCCATGATTTACCGGGACGACGATGAGATACCACAAAGACACGGTCCGCCGCGGCGGACACAAAGAAGCCACAAAGCCCATCATTCAATCGTTTGATAAAAACCACACAGATAGATGAAATTGAAGACCGAGCCACAGTGCCTGAAGATCAGGCTGAAGGAAGGA
>CBFGQN010000615.1:0-2705 GCA_965650895.1 uncultured Ignavibacteria bacterium
TGAGTGCGGGAGTCGGAATCACAAAACAATGTACCGGCCCAAACCGACTACTGATTGCTCATAGCTGACTGCTGACCGCTCATAGCTGACTGCTGACCGCTCATAGCTGACTGCTGACCGCTCATGGCTGACCGCTGACCGCTCATGGCTGACCGCTGATTGCTCATAGCTGACGGCTCATAGCTCATTGCTCACCCCTCCCAACTCTACAAACTCTTAACTCTCCGTCCTCTGCCCCCCTTGCTTTCCCCGTCTCTGCGTCGTACATTTGCAGTCCTTGAAAAAGGCAGCCGGGCGATTGGCACAGTTGGTTAGCGCGCCTCGTTCACATCGAGGAGGTCACTGGTTCGAGTCCAGTATCGCCCACACGCTCAGAACACTCCGTCGACAGTCGACGGAGTGTTTTCGTTTCCACACCGGAATCTCCGATGAACAGCAGTCGCATATCGCCGTTTCATCTCTCCCTTTTTGCCGTTGTGGTCGCCCTCCTTTTCAGTCTTCTGATCTATCCGCAGATCGCCTCCCCTCTTGATAACATGCTGAGCGGCGACGGACATGACCGGCTCGGTTTCGGCCTCTATCATGACCGCACCCTTTCATTCTATCCGAGCACCGAGCCGACGGTAATGCGCGGACCGGTCTACCCGTTGCTGGTCGCCTTCTCGCTTCTGCCGGGAACAGGATTCTATCCCTGGCCGTTGATTTTCCTTCAGGCGATTCTCCACGGACTGACCGTGCTTCTGACCTGTCGTTTCGCCCAGATGCTCACGTTCTCCCACAAACGGATGCTTCTTTGCGGACTGATCGCCGCCCTCCATCCGTTCCTGCTCTGGTACGTCGGACGGGTCATCGTCGAACCCCTGTCGATCGTTCTGTTTACGCTGACAAGCTACACGCTTCTGGTTGCCGGGACGCGCCCTTCAACCCGATCATACCTGTGGCTGGGTCTGACGCTCGGCGTCGCAACGTTGACCAAAGGGGTCTATCTGGCCCCCGCGCTGGCAACCCCGTTGTTGCTGTTGATAAGCCGCAAGGGAAGCAAAGACAGATTGCAGTTTCCGGTCGCACGGCTCCTGCTGATTCCCCTTGCCACCTTTGCTCTGGTCGTCCCCTGGACCATCAGGAACTACCGGCTGACCGGCGCGATCATTCCGGTCCACATTCTCGACGGCGTCAACTTTGCCGTCGGAGATCATTTTGCCGAAGGATTTGCCTCCTCCCCTCTGGCCTATGCCCCGATCATCAACACGTTTGTCTATCCGGACTATGGATCGGATGGCGTCAAGTATCTGATGGAGGCCGATGCGGTGGAGACTGTGGAATACGACCGGCAACTTCGGGATCGTTCTCTTGAACGGTATCGGCACGACCCCTCCTTTCTCTTGAAGAAGATGGGCCTGCAGGCCTTCACGTTCTGGACGCTCGGGAGCCGGAAGATCGTCACGATCGTGATCGGCGGTATGCAGCTTCTGCTGTTGCTTCTGACGATCCGGGGGGGGATCGGCATTACGCGGCGCGACCGATTGTTTTCCCCGTTGATGCTTCCCCTCTGGCTTGCCCTGCTCTACTTCATCGTCCAACTTACCCTCTACGCCATCGGCCGTTTCAGCGTGGTTCTTGTGCCGACAATGATCGCCTACGGCATCGGATGCTTCCGAAAAGAAGAAAGCCTCCGCCGATCTCCCGATTGACGAAAGCCTTCTTCTCCTTCACATAGGAGAGCCATGCTATCCCTGACGACTTCTCGTGTAAGTCTATAACAAGGAATTCATTAGTCTCCACAGTAAGAGACCCGAGGAGTCCGATTTACGTCACACCTTCCCGAGCACTTTTGTTCCGACATGTCGGATTCTCTCCACTCGTTCCTTTCCCTTGCCCCTTCTCCGTCGTTTCGTTATTCCGTCCATAATGATTGATGGGATCAAAGGATCATTGAAGAAGAGAACGGTCCCCGCCGATCAGGTGATCGACGGAGACCTTCTTCCCCATCACAAAGTGGTTGAATGGTTTGATCGTTCAATAGTTGCGAGGTGCCCTGGCTGGTGTTCCGCACCGGTTATTCCCTGACGATTTTCCTGATAAACGTTCCGGTGTTCGTCTCCACCTTCGCGTGATAGACGCCCGACGGCAATGCGCTCAGGTCGATCCGATGACGCGCCCCTTCCCCCTTTGCACTGTACAGACTTCTTCCCAACCCGTCAAGAAGTTCCACCGAACGGATCACGTCGCCGCGACGCGAAAGGATGATCTCCACACTGCCGACCGTCGGGTTCGGCGACAGCCTCAGAGCGCTTTCACTCTCCCCGGCAACCGCCACGCTGCTGATTTGCGAGACGTCGAAGGTGATCCCGCTGCTCGGAAGAAGGACGGCATCCTCTCCGGTATTGACGATCGTCGCCTTCGTCTCGTAGAAGATCCGGTTCCCGGTCCCGCTCTGCACGTTCAGCACGGCCCCTTCCTTCAGGTAGATTCTGTTGTCGTCGCCGTTGACCGTCAGACTTCCTCCGGCCTCGACACAATGGATGTTGTTGTTTCCGTTGCTCGTCAGCGACGCATCTTTCCATATCCAGTATTCGACATCCGACTTGTCATCCTCCTCAACCGTATGGATGCCGTTGACGTTCGGCTTGATCTGCACGGTATAGGGGGCCAGCGACGGACAGCCGCCGGGGGGGACGTTCGAATAGTCGAAGGTAAGGGGGGAC
>CBFGQN010000616.1:0-2680 GCA_965650895.1 uncultured Ignavibacteria bacterium
GCTACATCTACATGCTGAAGCTGTCGCACCTGGTCGACGACAAGATCCACGCCCGCTCGATCGGACCGTACTCGCTGATCACGCAGCAGCCGCTCGGCGGCAAGGCGCAGTTCGGCGGACAGCGGTTCGGAGAGATGGAGGTCTGGGCGCTGGAAGCCTACGGCGCGGCAAACGTGCTGCAGGAGATCCTGACCGTCAAGTCGGACGACGTGCACGGACGGGCGAAAGCCTACGAGTCGATCGTCAAGGGAGAGAATCTGCCGGAACCGAACATTCCGGAGTCCTTCAACGTTCTGGTCCGCGAGCTTCAGGGGCTGGGCCTTGAAGTGAAGATCGACTGATCGCCGTGCGGCTGCGGGACTGCCGTGTCCCGGGGGAAGTTGTCGTAAGTAAATTCAAGAACATCAACATAGAGGGATCGCCGTGTACACACAACCCAACCAGATTGTCGGGCAGAACTTTCGGCGCATCATGATCAAGCTCGCTTCGTCGGACGATATTCTGAATCGTTCGCACGGCGAGGTGACCAAGCCGGAGACGATCAACTACCGGTCCTTTCGGCCGGAGAAGGACGGACTCTTCTGCGAGAAGATCTTCGGACCGGTGCGCGATTGGGAATGCCATTGCGGCAAGTACAAACGAATCCGATACAAGGGAATCATCTGCGACCGCTGCGGCGTTGAAGTGACGCAGAAAGCCGTCCGTCGCGAGCGGATGGGGCATATCGCCCTGGCCGTTCCGGTCGTTCATATCTGGTATCTGAAATCGCTTCCGTCGAAGATCGGCGCCGTTCTCGGTCTGCCGACCAAAGACGTGGAGCGCATCGTCTATTATGAATCGTATGTCGTTGTGCAGCCGGGTGAGACCGGACTTCAGGTGATGGACCTGTTGACCGAGGAGCAGTATCTGGACATCATGGCCTCGCTCCCGCCGTCCAATGACGAACTCGACGACGACGATCCGAAGAAATTCATCGCGTTGATCGGCGGCGAGGCGGTCAAGGAAATCCTCAAGCGGGTCGATCCGGACACGCTTGCTGTGGAACTGCGCGAGCGTTCGAAAACCGAGACGTCGCAGCAGAAGCGCCAGGAAGCCCTGAAGCGTCTGCGGGTCGTCAACGCCTTCCGGAAGAAGCCGGATACCGACATCGAGCCGAACCTTCCGGAGTGGATGGTTCTGGACGTGATCCCGGTGATTCCGCCGGAGCTCCGCCCGCTGGTTCCGCTGGAGGGGGGACGCTTTGCCACATCCGACCTGAACGATCTCTACCGCCGGGTCATTATCCGGAACAACCGTCTGAAGCGGTTGATGGATATCGAGGCGCCGGAGGTGATTCTCCGGAACGAAAAGCGTATGCTTCAGGAGGCGGTCGATGCTCTGTTCGACAACTCCCGCCGCGGCTCCTCGGCCCGGGCCGATTCGTCCCGTGCGTTGAAATCTCTTTCCGATATCCTGAAAGGAAAGCAGGGACGCTTCCGCCAGAACCTTCTCGGAAAGCGCGTCGACTATTCCGGCCGTTCGGTGATCGTCGTCGGTCCGGAAATGCGTCTGCACGAGTGCGGTCTGCCGAAGGATATGGCCGTCGAGCTCTTCAAGCCGTTCATTATCCGGAAGCTGATCGAGCGGGGACACGTCAAGACCGTGAAGTCGGCAAAGAAGGTGGTTGAGAGGAAGACCAACGAGGTCTGGGATATTCTCGAAACGGTGATCGACGGGCATCCGGTTCTCCTGAACCGTGCCCCGACGCTCCACCGGCTCGGCATCCAGGCCTTCCAGCCCCGACTTGTCGAGGGTAAGGCGATCCATCTCCACCCGCTGGTCTGTACGGCCTTCAACGCCGACTTCGACGGCGACCAGATGGCCGTTCACGTTCCGCTCAGCTACGACGCGCAGCTCGAGGCGATGCTCCTGATGCTCTCGTCGCACAACATCATCTCCGCGCAGAGCGGTGATCCGATCGCCGTTCCGTCGCAGGACATGGTTCTCGGGTGCTACTACGTGACGAAGATCTATCCGGGGGCCAAGGGAGAGGGGAAACTCTTCTCCTCGCCGGAAGAGGTGATCGTTGCCTACAACACGAAGGCCGTCCACCTGCAGGCCCGGATCAAGGTCCGGATCAACGGGGAACTGATCGAGACCTCGGTCGGTCGCGTCCTGTTCAATCAGCTTGTGCCGGAGGAACTGGGCTATATCGACCGGCTTCTGACGAAGAAGGAGATGACGAAGCTGATCTCCGAGTGCTTCCGCAAGGCGAAGTCGTTGAAGACGATCCGCTTCCTGGACCGACTGAAGGACATGGGCTTCGGCTACGCGACCGCCGGAGGACTTTCGGTGTCGATTTCGGACGTGATTGTGCCGGAGGAGAAGGACGAGATCATCGCCCGCGCACAGGCGGAGGTAGACAAGCTTCAGCAGTACTACCTCGAGGGCGTTATAACAAACGGCGAGCGATACAACAAGGTGATCGACGTCTGGTCGAACGCCACCAACCGTATCTCGCAGCACTTGCAGGCCGATCTGAAGGAGGACAAGCACGGCTTCAACACCTTCTGGATGATGCTCGACTCCAAGGCTCGCGGTTCCACAGAGCAGATCAAGCAGCTCGGCGGTATTCGCGGACTGATGGCCAAGCCGCAGAAGTCTCTCTCGGGTGGTGTCGGCGAGCTTATCGAGAACCCGA
>CBFGQN010000617.1:0-2679 GCA_965650895.1 uncultured Ignavibacteria bacterium
GTGTTCGCGGCAGCAGGTAGTGGGGCTTTGTCCGGCTTTCGGGTATCGAGACGACCAGAACGTCGACCCCGTCGATCTCCACGACCTCGATATCGGCGTCGATTGCCGGGTCGCAGTAGAACTCCCCGGCGGTCGTCACCAGTTCGATTTCATGTTTCTCGCTGTCGACGCCGACAATGCTTCCGTCGTCGTTGACTCCGATCAGAATCATTCCCCCGCGTGTGTTTGCAAAGGCGATCATCTCCTTTGCGATCTTCTCGAAATCGGAAAAACGACGCTTGAATTCCACAACGTCGTTCTCCCCAAGCTCAATGATCTCGCGGAGTTTCCGGACGCTCAACGGCCTGTTTCCTCGGTTTGACTCTGCAAGGGGAGACATCTTGAAATTCTGCAATGATCTGGTTTGTGTTCTCAGGCTGGACTGACAATGCTGGACTGACAGTGCTGGATTGTCAGCGGCAACAAAAGATACGAACTTCTCCCCCTGATTCTTGGAATCGGGTCGCCCCGAGTTTGTAAGTTGTATTGAATCTCCGCTCATCAGCGTAACGGAAGGGGAGGGTTGCAGAGGAAGGGGGGAGAATAACGGATCGAACGAACAAGCAAACCGGAATGTCTGGAAACTCATTCTTCACAACGGAACCCGCCGAATCCGTCACCGCATCCGATCAAGCGAAGGGTGCTGCCGCAAAGGAAACGGAAACCTCCCGTGTCCCGTGGAAGCGCATTATGTTCTGGATGCTTGTTGCAGTGGTCGGCATGTTTGTGTTGCTCTTGTTGCTCGACAAGGTGATGATGCCCTGGTACGTCAAGCTCGGGGCCGAAGCGGCCGTTCCGGAGGTGGTCGGTATGCCCTACGCCGAAGCCGAAGAGCTGCTGAAGGAGAAAGGATTCGAGGTCAAACGGGCTGAGCCGCGCTACAGCGACAAGTACCCGGCCGGTATCGTCCTGATGCAGCTCCCCTACGGCGGAGCGGTAACCAAGGAGGGACGGCGCATCTACCTGACCGAGAGTCGTGGGGTGGAGATGATTCCGATGCCGGATGTGATCGGTCGGCCGTTGCGTGAGGCCCGCATCACGCTGATGCGGCAGGGGTTTGAAGTAGGAGAGGTGGAGTATGATTACAACGATACGATCATGCGTGACCTGATCTTCTCGCAGAGCGTCCCGCCGAACGTCGGAGCACGCCCCGGAACAAAAATCGATCTCTTCATCAGTCGCGGCCCCACCACACGCTATTCGATGATGCCCAATCTTGTCGGTCTCTCGCTGGATGAAGCCCGCACACGTCTGGAACATGCCGGACTGACTCTGGGAGTCGTTCGCAAGAAGAGAAGTACGTTCGACCGGAACATCGTGATCGAACAGTCGGCCTCTCCCTATTCGCAGGTATCCGAGCGGGCTGCAATCAATGTGACGATCTCCGATCCGAATGCACCGGAGACGGAGGAAAATGATGGAGCTGAGGAGAAGAAATCTTCGGAGGATGAAGAGTAGAGAGCTCCGGCAGGAACTCTCGAAAGCCGAAGTCTGAAACCGGATCTCCTTGTCAGCCTTGTTTGTTTGCCGGAAGTCGGACGCTCTTTCCTTTCCGGTCGGCCCTTTCCCGCAGCCCTTCCAGTCGTTCGGCAATCATTGTCGCTCTGCGGTCTCCCCGCTTCCGCATCGAGCGGAGAGTGGTCTCCAGAAGTGCCGTCGCTTCGTCGACGGAACCCCGCTCCGCCAGAATTCCCGCCAGTGCGGTACGGCATTCGTCTTCCACCCACACCTGCTTCGTGTTCTCCCGTTCAAG
The DNA here is from genome assembly GCA_965650895.1 of uncultured Ignavibacteria bacterium. GTDB lineage: Bacteria > Bacteroidota > Ignavibacteria > OLB7 > OLB7 > JAGWAZ01. The sequence continues at coordinate 1,793 of CBFGQN010000617.1, forward strand.
GAGTTCCAGTCCTTTGCGGTAATAACCTTCGGCCTTCCGGTCGTTCCCCCGGTCCTGTTCCAGTTCCCCGAACAGAAGATAGATCGTCGGGAAGAGGAGAGAATCTTTCGACTTCTCGCGCAGAACCTCAATTGCCTGATGAAAGAGGGTTTCGGCCTCTTCCGGTTCTCCTTTCCTCATCCGGTATCTACCCAGCGAGACAAGTCCTTCGGCAACGTCGGGATGTCCGCTCCCCTGAATTGTCCGCAACATCTCCAGCCCCTCGTTCAGATGCCGTTCCGCTTCCTCGAATTCTCCCCGACCCGTCATGATCTCTCCAACGCGTAGAAGACTGTGGGCCAGGTTCCTGTGGCGTTTGAAGAGCTTCCGGCGAATAACCAGAGTTCTCAGATGGAATTCATCCGATTCCCCGATTCGTCCCAGGCGGTAATAAAGCTGGGCGAGGTTGTAGAATCCCGTTGCCGTGTCGGGATGATCCTCGCCGTTGAGTCGGGCCAGCATCTCCACCGCTTCCAGAGTCAGTGCCGCCCCCTCTTCAAATCGGTCCGGTCCGCTTCGCTGGAGGGAGATCGAGAGATTGTTGAGCGTGTAGGCGATGTGGTGGTGATCCCCGGCATAGATGCGCCGCCGAAGTTCGACCACGATGCGGAAGAGTCGCTCGGCATCTTCGGTTTGATCCAGATTCAGGAGGATCACGCCGATGTCGTTCAGGATGTGGGCGATGTCCTTGTCGGTCTCCCGTTCCGGGTCGGCAAGCCGTACTTTCCTGAAGATCTCAAAGGCGTCGCAGAAGAGCGTCAGCGACTCGACGTAATCGCCGTTCCGGCACTTCAGTGCGGCGCCGAGGGCGTGAAGGGAGCCCGCGACTACACTCAGCGCTGGGCCGC
>CBFGQN010000618.1:0-2670 GCA_965650895.1 uncultured Ignavibacteria bacterium
TGACCCCCTGTTCCTGGACAGCTTGCGTGCCGATCTTCTATCCCAGGCCGTGCCTTTTTTATTGTCAGCGGCTTGCACAGATCAGCTTCAAACGGGGGAACGGGAAGGCCTCCTTCATACCCGAAGAGACGCAATCGTGCTGTTCCATTGGCATGATCACCTCCCAACATTAATCGAACTTCTGTTACATAACCGGGTTGGGCAAGATTAAACCTTGCTACTTGCAAGGCAAGATCGGAGTTTCGGTAATAGACAAGACGACTGCCTTGACTGAGAGAAGAGAGTGTATCAATTGTCTGTGCAACTCCACGGGTGCTGTAAAGGCAGGTAAGCACACAGGACAATGCTACTATGGGAATAGCATGCAGGATATTCATAATGTACGGGTATTAGGTGTCTATGGCGATTTACTGTTATTAGATGGATGGTCTAATAACCTGAAACAAAGGTAAGGAATCGGCGAACTTGTGTCAAGCTTGTTACAAAAAAAACTTTGACTTCAAGTTATTGATTGTGCAGCAGATCCGGCATCATTACACGCAGTCGCCTTTCAAGAAAGGCCAGCACGTATGGCCGGACCCTGTATGCCGGTACTCGACACACCTGATATTTATCATCATTATGTTGCGGCAATCCCCTCCCCCGGCCAGACCCGCGCCTCGGCAACGCAGCGGCAGTTTTCGCAACGCAGCCGACGATCCTCTGCTGAACGAGTCGGTCGCCCCGGCCAGACCGGAACGCCGTTCAGCAACCCTTCGCCGTTCAGGCGTAGTTGAGCGGCGGCCGATTCGCCCAGAGCGGCAATGAACTCCGGATGGTTGTTCAGTCCCGATGTCACCTCGTAATGTTCGATACCGAAATGCTTCGCCTCTTCGCGCACCTCGACGTCAAGCTCGAACGCCGTCTCGATGTGATCGGTGACGAAGGCGATCGGCACCACCAGAACAGCTTTGTGCCCGGCTTCGCCGAGTTCCTTCAGCTTATCAGGTGTGCTCGGCGTCAGCCACTCGGCCGGACCTACCTTGCTCTGGAAGGCAACCTCGAACGGTCGATCATTCCCCCGCTGCCGCATCAACGCCTCGACGGTGGAGTGAACCAGACAGCAGTAGGGATCGCCCCGCTCGGTCATCTCTTTCAGCGGCGTACCGTGCGCACTGAAGAGGATACGGACACCGGCTCGCACCTCTTCAGGAAATTTTGCCAGACCCTCATCTATCCGCCCGCTTATCGCGCGAAGGTAGCGGGGGTGGACGGCATATTCCTGCACATAGGTGCTCGGCCAGACCGGAATTTCTCCGGCCTCTTCCAATGCTTTCCAGTAGACAAGAGAGGCACCGGTCGTGGTCTTCGAATAGTGGGGATAGAGGGGAAGAAAGATGAGCTTGTCCACTCCCTCACGCTTCATGGCTTCGGCAGCCTCCTCGCTGAAGGGATGCCAGTAGCGCATGGCGATAAAGGTTTTGAAGGTAACACCGTTCGGTTCCCCGAAACGTTCGTTCAGATACCGTTCCAGCGCTTCTCCCTGAGTTTCGGTCAACGGGTTGATCGGCGACCCTCCGTTCGGATCGATCTGTGCGTAGTCCCCGGCCACCTTCTTTGCTCGAAGCGTAGAGATCAGTCGGCAGAGGAGATGACGCGTGATGCCCTTCAACGGAATATCAATAATTGCGGGATCCATGAAGAGATTGTAGAGAAAGGGCTGCACGTCTTCCCCTCTGCGGGGTCCCCCCAGGTTCAGCAACACAATGCCGACGGTATCTCCCGGCTCGATGTCGAGTCCCTCTCCACTGAAATACGATCCGTCCACAATCCGGGGATCGAACCTGTAGAGTCGCGAAAATCTGATTGGCGTCATAATCCTGATAGTTCAAAACGTCTGCGGGGAAGATACGCCCCGGCCCTTTCTTATCGATCATCATTCATGAAAAGAAACCCCGCAGGCGTACTGCCGGCGGGGCCTTCCTTTCTCACTGCTTCTTGTATTCCACAGGGCGGATCTTGTGCGGATGCTTCGATCCGCATCGAAGACCCGGTGCCCGACCGGATCGTTACGCCGGCATCTTTCGGAAATACTTCAGCCGGGGCTTCGGCGCCTCTTCCGGCATCCGACACTCAGAAACCGGCGATAACGGAATTTTCTTTCCGGCATATCGGCACGGCTCGGGAAACACTTGATCGGTGCCTGTCCGGGTTGTATCATGGAGGTTGTGTCCGGAGTTCCCGGTGGCTCATCCGGAATGGCCGACGACGATTCACGTGAAATCGTACACGGATCAGGACGGATCGACACGGGTTCTCTCCGGATTCTGAAGTTCATGAATTTGCGTTCGTTCCACCACACATTATAGTCACTTATGCCTGCATCCGTTTTTCGACATCTTGTCCAGCCCGATCCGCAGCTTTTCTTCTTCCGGGACGATCCGGAAGATCCGCGTATGGGAGAGATTGCACATCGGGATCCGGAGCAATACCCCGGCAATGCAGGCGTGGTCCTGATCGGCGTGCCTCAGGATATCGGCGTGCGCAGAAACGGCGGGAGGCCGGGGGCGGAGAAGGGACCGGAGGCGATCCGGCGATTTCTTTACCGACTGACCCCCTATGATCTTGAAACGCGTTCTTCCGTTCCACCGGGATTTTTCTTCGACGCCGGGGACGTTCATACGGGCGGGA
>CBFGQN010000619.1:0-2664 GCA_965650895.1 uncultured Ignavibacteria bacterium
GTAGCGTCTGAGACTGTTGATCATCCGATCCGACTGCGCCTGCACGAACTCGTTCTGTGTGATGATGCCGAAGGCGATCAGTCCCTCGGTCCCCGATTTCCACACGGCCACCGGAAGTATGGTGACCGTTCGGTTCGATTGCAACGTCCGTCCGGCCAGCGTAGCCCGTTCGGTGGAGGCTACAATGCCAAGTTCATAGAGAACTTCCCCGGAGGTATTCAGCAGCAGACCGTTGGCAAAAAATTCCTCGATGTTCTGCACCTGCTTCAATCCGATGCCGATCATGTTCGGTCGGGCCGCCGGCGTCGGCAGGGGGGAGGTCGCCGTCGAATCGAACAGACCGGTGAGCATGGCCGCCAGGGCCGTATCCGTTGCCGGAACGAATATCTCGCCTTCAAGAAAGCCGTTGGCTCTGAGTATCGTGATCCTCTGCGAACCTTCTTCCATCCCGACGACCTGTTGCTCGTTCGGACTGCTGCCGGACCGGACCGCGCCGACCAGGAGGACGGGAGAATTCTTCAGGGCGGCGTTCCGCCACTTGATCAGAATCTCGTTCCCCTGCTGGGTTCCGGTCTGTTGTGGATTGCTCCGCGCCCCCTCCGGCGTGCCGAGCGGATACCACCACCTGGAGCTCTGCGCGTGCAGAGTCCCGCAGGTGATCAGAAAGGCCGTCAGCAGAACTGCGGTCCGAATGTTCAGAAAGTCCGTCATCACTCTGTATGGAAATTCCCGCCGTGGGTCCCGAATCCTTGATAATCTCCCGGGAACCCGACGTCGGGAACTAAAATGCCGAAATTCATGTAGAAGCGGGATGATACCATGCGGCCGATAAAGCGCGTTAAAGATTCGTTACCTTCGTTCCGGTGCGGGGTGCTATCTTGACGAACGACAAACGGCCATAGGGTGGGGTTACGCCCGGTTCGGATCGGCAGACGCGAAAAGTCCGGCTGGTTCGTTTACCCCGTCCGAATTCTAAGAACATCTGGAAGAACCGTCTAATCACAATCAAAACTCGGACGCAACGCGCAGAGAGAAAAGAGCTACATCGTACCGGTCCCTCGGTTGCACATTACCGTGCAGAAGGACAACAGAGGCGAAAGCGTACCTCAATCAATGTGAATCAGACGGAGAAACTGTATGTCCGATCAACGGAATATTCTTTGGGTGGATGACGAAATCGATCTGCTCCGCCCGCATATCAAACTCCTTCAGGCGAAGGGGTACGGTGTAGAGACCGTCACCAACGGCGAAGATGCCGTTGCTCTGGTCGGTCAGCAACCGTTCGACCTGATCTTCCTCGACGAATCGATGGTCGGCATGGGGGGACTGGAGACCCTTGCGGAGATCAAGGAGATCGATGCCAATCTTCCCGTGGTGATGGTGACGAAGAACGAGGCCGAATCCGTGATGGAAGAGGCCATCGGCCGACGCATTTCAGACTACCTTACCAAACCGGTCAACCCGACGCAGATCCTCCTGGTCTGCAAGAAATTTCTGGACAAGAAGAAGATCGAGGCGGATTACGTCCAGCAGGACTATATCCGGGAGTTCAATCAGCTTGCAATGAAGTTGATGGGACCGATGGAGTGGCGTGAGTGGGCCGAGCTCTACGCACGGCTTGCCGAGTGGGAACTGGAGTTCGACCGCCACCACAATCTGGGGCTGGAACAGACGCTGGGGGATCAGAAGCGGGACGCCAACGGCGAATTCGGCAAGTATGTCGAGGAGAACTACCGGGACTGGCTTGCGATGGAGAAAGACGATCCGGAGCGTCCGACGCTCAGTCCGGATCTGATCGACCGTTACGTGATTCCGAAACTGAAAGAAGATACCGGACCGGTCTTCTTCTTCGTGGTCGACTGTATGCGGCTGGATCAGTGGATGGCGATGGAGGAGTTGCTCGGGGATCTCTTCACGATCAATCGCGACTACTATTTCGGCATTCTGCCGACGGCCACCACCTACGCACGGAATTCGATCTTTGCCGGGCTTTTCCCTTCGGAGATCGAGAAACACTATCCCGATCTCTGGACCGGAGACGGCAAGGACGACGACCACTCGCAGAACAAGTACGAAAAGGAATTGCTGGACAAGTTGCTGGAGCGCCGCCGCGTATCGCTCCGCAGCGGTGTCCGCTACGTGAAGATCATCGATACCGAATTCGGTCGGAAGATCGAATCCGAGATTCTGGACTACGCGCAATCGCAGATGATTGCCGTTGTCGTCAACGCGGTCGACATGATGGCCCACTCCCGCAGCGACTATCCGATCCTGAAGGAGATCGCTCCGGACGAATCGGCCTATCGTTCGCTGACGAAGAGCTGGTTCAGCCATTCAAGTCTCTATGGTATGCTGCGGACCCTGGCGGCCGAGGTGCCGAACGCCCGGATCATCATCACGACCGACCATGGTGCGGTTCGCTGTCTGCGCGGCTCGAAGGCTCTGGGAGATCGTGAGACCTCGACGAATCTGCGCTACAAGTACGGCCGGAATGTGAAGGTGGATGAAAAACATGCCTTCTATGTGAAGAATCCGGCCGATTTCAAGTTGCCGAAGCGGGGACCCGCTATCGAGTACGTTATCGCAAAGGAAGATTATTACTTCGTTTACCCGACGGACTATCATTATTATCTGAACCATTATCGCGACAGCTTTCAGCACGGC
>CBFGQN010000620.1:0-2645 GCA_965650895.1 uncultured Ignavibacteria bacterium
TGTATGCCGTTATCCGCCGACTCTTCTTTGCAGGAGAGGCTCCCGAAGGAGGCTGGAGTCTTTACGTCAATCTTCGCGTCCCCCACCATGTGTTGCCCGATATGTGGCCGACCGGTTTCTGGATTGTGGAGTTGTCCGTCGGTTTCCTTCTGGCCCTTGTTCTTGCCCGTTATGCCCGCATAGTGCGTCTTCGCTTCCTTGCCTCGCTTGTGGCCGGGAGTGGCCTGCTCTTCGGTGCCGGTCTTCTTCTGTGGATTTCCGGAGCAACCGATCTGCTCCGCTTCTACTGGTTCCGTTTCCCCGACACCCTGATTCCGTTCTTCATCGCCATGATGATCGCTCTGCTTCTCAGCCGTCTGTTCGAGCGTTATCCCGCATCGGAATCCCGGATGGACTCCCTGTCCGTTCCCGAACGCTCTCGCACGCTTGGTCTGAAGCAGGGGGCCGAGCTTCTGCTGACTCTTCTTCTTGTCACGCTCTCCCTGGCCGGAATCATCCGGGACCTTCCATCGCTTGAGCGTGAAGACGGATGGGCCTCCACTCCCTACACGCCGATGTTCGACTGGATTGCGGAGAACACGCCGCGCGATGCGGTCTTCCTGATCGATCCGGCCATGCAGGAATTCTATGTCCGCGCCGAACGGGCCCTCTTCGTCTCGTTCAAACACTCTCCTCAATCGGCCGGAGATGTGGCCGAATGGCACCGGCGACTTGTTCTCTGCAATGGCGGGACTCCCCTTCAGGGGAAAGGCTTTTCGGCGGCAAAGCGGATCAAGGCGAATTTCTATCGACTCGATTCGGCGCAGATCGGCGAGCTTGCCCGGCAGTACGGCGTGGATTACTATCTGGGGAGGGAAGAGCAGGCATTGCCGTTTGCCCGGGTGCATCGGTGGGAAGACCTGACCTTGTATAAAGTTCGGTAGATTTGCTCCGCATGTTCTATCGGGAAGCGGAAGCCGCAAGCCGAGCTGCAGAACGGAAGTCGGAATGTGAACTCAATCTTTCAGCACGTCATGACCACACTTGCCCATCAACTCTCCGCCGCCGCCGTTGCCTATCTTCGTGAAGGGGTAAAGCGGATCGGCCTCTGTCTCGACCGGTTGTCGCAGCAGGAGATCTGGCACGATCACAACGGGAACCTTGTGTCGGTCGGAAACCTGATTCTGCATCTTGAGGGGAACGTCAGCCAGTACATCATTCAGGGACTTGGCGGCCGGGACTACGAGAGGCATCGTGACGATGAGTTCGTCGCCAAACCCGATCTCTCCGCAGAGATGCTCCTTGAGCGAATTGCCGGGACGATAGAGCGGGCGGTTGAGGTAATCGAGGGACTGGATGAGGAACGGCTGCGGCGTCCTGCAAGGATTCAGGGATTCGACCACACCGGGACAAGTGCCCTGGTTCACGTCGTCGAGCACTTCTCCTATCATGTCGGACAGATTACGTTTGCCGTCAAATATCTGAAGGATGTCGATCTCGGGTATTACGCGGGATCGGATCTGAATGCGGGATGAGTAGAGGGGTGAGTGTATGAGTGAAGGACGGAAAAGGAGTATGCGGGTGCTTGTGGCCGAATCGATACGCAAACGGCAACGCCGGTCCGATCAGGAATCGGAGAGAGCGTTGCCGTTTATTCGTTTCGGAAGCGGAGTCGCTTAGAGGCTCTGCTGCGGTTGCGACTCTCGGATTCCTCTCTTCAGTCGGATGTATTTCCGTTCGGACATGGTCCAGACGATAAAGCCGAAAAGAGGGCCGCCGACCAGCACGAAGACGGCGAGATAGATTTAGCAGTGAGCCGTGAGCAATCAGCTATGAGCAATCAGCCGTGAGCTATGAGCAATCAGCCGTGAGCTATGAGCAATCAGCCGTGAGCTATGAGCAGTCAGTCGTGAGCTGTGAGCAGTCAGCCGTGAGCTGTGAGCAAGAAAACATTCAACTCTTGATTCCCGGCTCTCAACTCCCGACTCATGAACTATTCAACCACTCTCGTCTTCTTCCGCCGCCATGCAACAATGCCGACTACGGCTGCAATTGCGACGAGTGTCGGGATCAGGTGTTCCGGTTCGGTGATAAAGTGGAGCAGGTTGAACCCGTTCGATTTGCCGTGTCCCGGATGAGCGACCCCCTGTGAGGTACCGAGAATGAGTATTGTCAGGGCTGATGAGATAATGTTCCGTTTTCCGTTCATGTGCTGAATCAGATTACTCTGTGATTTCGGTTGTCGATGAAAGTTGTTCCTTTTCGAGGATTTCCCTGTCAGGTTTCAGTTCCCGTACCTCGTACAGATCTCTCCGCCGGTCTCGCCACGTCCTGACCGTTCCGTCCAGACGGTTGCGGCGAAGGACTTCCAGATCGACGTCGGCGATCACCAGCGTTTCGATGTTTGCCTGACACTCTCCGGCGATCCCGTCGCGGGAGAAAGGAAAATCGCTCGGCGTAAAGATACCGGATTGAGCGTAGTTGACATCCATATTGTCTACCGACGGCAGATTCCCCGTCACTCCCGACGTGACCACGTAGACCTGATTCTCCACCGCCCGCGCCTGCGCGCAGTAGCGGACACGAAGATAGCCCTGCCGGTTGTCGGTGCAGAACGGAACGAAGATAATTTGCGCTCCCTTCTCGGTGACGATGCGCCCCATCTC
>CBFGQN010000621.1:0-2642 GCA_965650895.1 uncultured Ignavibacteria bacterium
AGTAAATTCGGCCTTTTAAACAAACTGGGAAAACTCAGCCCTCACCGGTTCCTCATTTTATCCTCCGGAACTAACAAAACCGCCGTTCAACGTGTTATAGAAAGGCCCCACCTCGTTGTTCCAACCGGAAAACAAACAGAACAGGCCTGAAGTTCTTTCGCAAGTGATACAGCAACAGTATTTTAGTTCCATTCAGCACGTACACTTCAACCATTACAGGATCAGACCATGAAACGAACGATAGCGATTGCACTGACATCATTTCTGCTTCTCTTCTCCGCTTCGTTCCCCTCGGCGGCACAGATTCCAAACGTTATTTCCTGGCAGGGTGCGGTCGACGGCATCAGCGGTTCGGCCGATTTTGTCTTCCGCATGTATTCGGCGGCAACAGGGGGGACCGTTCTCTGGACCGAAAACCATTCCGGTATCGAAGTCGGCGACGAGAAGGTGGTTTCGCTCCTCCTCGGATCGAAAACCCCCTTTACGGGTCTTGATTTCGAACGCCCCTACTGGCTTGAAGTGGCGGTGAACGGCAATGTGATGACACCCCGGACCAGACTGACCACCTCCCCTTATTCCTACCGGGCGGAGAGGGCCAATTCGGTTGTCGACGGATCGATCGAGCCGAACGACATGAAGACGGGAGGAACCACTCCGCGGGACGGACAGGTCCTGGCCTTTGACGCCGCATCGGGAGGTTTTGCCTGGAAGACGGCCGGAGGAGTCGGCGGCGGAGCGATCAACGAACTGGCCGAAGGGGACGGCATCCGGATTGACGGACTGACCGGGCCGACATCGACGATATCGATTGCTCCGAAAGGGATCGTCAACTCGATGATCGGCGACGGTGCGGTGACCGGACGGACCATCGAGGCCGGATCGATCGTCACGGAAAATATTGCGAACAAGGCGATTACCCAGGAGAAATTTGCCGACGACGTCAGCATTCCGATGAGTGGCGTGGCGTCGGGAGATCTGAAGGGGAATTACCCGAATCCGGAGATCGGCGACGCGGTTATCACCGAAGGGGATTTCCAGACCGGCGCGGTCTCCACCCGGGCACTGGCCGACAACTCGGTGAACGGTGACAAACTTGACGACGGCGCGGTGGACAGTATCCATGTCAACAGGAACGCCCATCTGGTAGTCCGGCGACTGACCACAACCGACGTTCTGGTTGCCGACTATGAGAACGGGACCTCTTTTGTCAGCAACGGGGCCACCCGACTGATGGGGAACCTTGGCGTCCGTACCGCACCGATTGCGACGACGACAACGCTCATCAAGGGACAGGGGACCGTCGGAGCCACAACGGCACTGAACGTGATCGACAGTGTGAGTTCCCCTCTGCTGACCGTCGTTGATAACGGCAACGTCGGCATCGGGACCAACACGCCGACCGCCGCGCTCCATATCATCAACCCGGGTGCCATTGGTCTGCGCGTCCAGAACGGTTCGACTTCCCTGTCGGTGGGGGCGGTTGCAGCCGGTGCGGCGGTTATCGTCCCGGCCAACACCACCGTCGTTGAAGTGACGCCGGACGGAATCGTCGGCTCGGCAAACGTCATAACGATGCCGGCGGCCAAGAGTGCCGGAGAGTTGCTGATCCTGATCAACGGCGACAACGATCCTCTGATGCTGCCGGGAATGCCGGCACTGACCCCGGGCCAGTCCGGCACGTTCGTCTTCCTGACAACCAGAGGAGCATGGGTCCAGGTCAATTAATCACCCGGACCGGATCAACCATGCCGACGTTGATACGGTGAAGGATGCAATTGCGAGAAAAGCGATCCGCGAAAACGGATCGCTTTTTTCGGTTCTGACTTCTCCGTAGCTTGCACCGGTTATCCATCTAATTGCAGTATAAACCAACAAGGAGCTTTCCGATGAAATCTTTCAGACAGGGACTTCCTCTCCTGCTTGTCGGCCTCATCCTGATTTCAGCCGAGACATTGTTTTCACAGGTCATTCCGCAACGTTTCTCCTATCAGGGCATAGCCCGGAACGCTTCGGGAGCGGCTCTATCGAACACCCCGGTTGACGTTCGCATTTCGATCCTGAACGGTTCGGTCCTCGGCAGCACCGTCTACATCGAAGAGCACAAGACGGTGACCAACGCGTTCGGGCTTTTCACACTTCAGATCGGTGGAGGACAGGTACAGCTCGGCAATTTCTCTACAGTCAGATGGTCAGGCGACCTGAAGTTTCTCAAGGTCGAGATCAAACTGGATGATGAAGGAGGCTATCAGGCGCTCGGAACAACTCTGCTGATGAGCGTCCCATACGCCCTTGCGGCCCCGAAACCGGATAATATGGAGTTGAACGATCTGGTCGATGTCGATGCGGAGCAACCCCGCATCGGCGAATCCCTCCTCTGGGACGGAACGGCCTGGACGCCGGGAGGGGCAGCGGCAACCGTACAGGTCAGCCCGCGACTCAGCGGCGTCGGAACAGCCGGCAACCCGCTTGATATTGCACGACAGGGGGCAACCTTTGCTCAGGTGCTGAAGTGGAACGGAACGACGTGGGAGCCGGGAGACGACGAAGGTGAAGACCTTCTCCCCGGTCCCGGCATCGATATCATCAACAAGGAGATCACCCACGCCATGCACACCGGTGACGTCAGTGGTGTGGTCAATCTG
>CBFGQN010000622.1:0-2635 GCA_965650895.1 uncultured Ignavibacteria bacterium
CCTGGCGGCGTTCCCGGCGATGATCCTCGGCGGGCTCGACTCGCCCGGCGGCGCCGTCGTCGGCGGCGTCCTCATCGGCATCGTCGAGGTGATGACGTCGGGCTACAGCGACCGGCTGCCCGAGTTCCTCGGCGCCAACTTCCAGCGGGTGACGCCGTACGTCGTGCCGATCTCGGTGGCGATCGGCTCGTCGTATGCTCCGGACTCCTCCAGCGAATCCCGGAAACTCTCGGCGATCTCCTTTTCCCGCTCGTTCTGATAGAAGATAATCGACCGGTACTGCGTCCCGTAATCGGGATGTTGTCCGTTGACCGTCGTCGGGTTGTGCGAGCCGTAGTAGACCTTCACGAGCGTCTCGTAGCTGACGACCTCCGGATCGTAGTAGACCTCGACAGACTCGGCATGTCCCGTTGTTCCGCTGCCGATTTTCTGATATGTCGGGTTCTCCTCGTCGCCGCCGGAGTATCCGGAGACCGCCTCCTCCACGCCGCGGACGCTCTCGAAGATCGCCTCGACGCACCAGAAACAACCGCTCGCGAAGTAGGCCCGGCTCAATCCTGCAAGGTCTGCCGAATCGGCCGTGCCGACCTGCCCTTTCGGGTTGGCCCCCTCCTGATCCTGGCTGTTTCCTTCCTTGCTGCACCCGATGAAGAGGAAGAGGGCGAAGATTGTTGTGAGAGACAGATATGTCGGTTTCATAATGATGGAATCGTTTGTTCGATCTGATGGTTCCGGGATGTATTCCATGAGGAGGAAGGGATATTCCGGGGAATACGGTAGCCGCGGCGCTTTACGCCCGCGGTCAAGAAAACCTGATCTCCTCCTCTCACCGGGTTCTTCTCCGGAATCCTTCCGGATGTCCCTGTCCGAACATTTGCCGGTATTCTCTTCGCTTCGGTATCGCCCGGGGACGATTCGTCCATCTCCGGGCCTCCCGGCGTCGGCATGAAGCCGACGGCTACCGGAGAATCAGCACCAAGAATACGACCAGATGGTAGCCGCGGCGCTTTACGCCCGCGGTCAAGAAAACCTGATCTCCTCCCCCCCCCGGGTTCTTCTCCGGAATCCTTCCGGATGTCCCTGTCCGAACATTTGCCGGTATTCTCTTCGCTTCGGTATCGCCCGGGGACGATTCGTCCATCTCCGGGCCTCCCGGCGTCGGCATGAAGCCGACGGCTACCGGAGAATCAGCACGAAGAATACGACCAGGGCTCCGAGCGAAACCATCTGGCCGATCATCTGCATCCTCAGGTAGGATTGCGGCAAATCCAGAGCACGAAGCCTGCGGGCGATGTAGAGTTTGGAGAGAAGGGCAATAATAAAAAGAAGGACCAACAAGCCGTTATAGAGAGATGTTGACTGAGTGATGTCCGACCGCATGAAAACGTATGCCCCGAGAACCAGAATGAGGGGCAACAGGTTCCAGATTCTGAACGACGAAAACGTTTCGACAACCCGCCCTTTCTCTTCAGTCGAGAGATGCCGCACGCCACGCTCGGTAATGATCCGGCTGGTTACGATGCCGATCAATACAATGAAAATTCCGATAAAATAGCTGTTCATAAAGCGGTAAAGGTTTATGTGGTGAATACAATCAAACGATAGAACGGATCATTGATACCTCTCTGTTCTTTGTGTCGGTGACGCCCCGAACGGCTCGCCCACCTCCGGGCGTCCCGGCGTCGGTGTAAAACCGACGGATATCGGGGAAGCTCTTCACTCCGGTGATGCCCGAGAAACATCTCGTCAGCCTCCGGGCGTCCCGGCGTCGGCTGAAGACCGACGGCTACCGGCCATTCGTAAATCGCCAATCGACATTTGAAATTCGATCCGGGGTGGGGCAAAGGTTTTTGCCCCCTACGTCCCTGATCTCTCCCCGATCCAGACGTTTCCCTCACGGAACCAATAGAGTTCCTCGATCTTTCCGAAATTCGGCGGCAACCTGTCGGTCCTGTGCGATTTGCGCAGAAGCTTTTCAAACCAGCGTTTTTCCGCTTCATACTCCTCCAACGTGGAGAAGTCGGCGGGGTCCGGTTTGTCCGTGTTGTCGTATGCGACTTCATTCCATCGATACTCCCAGTCGAAACGGCTCATCCTGTCGGCAAGGGAACCGTATGTCCGAAGATCGATCGATCTGCTGTAATCCGGCTTGTAGCCGATCTCCGTATAGAAGCTCCCCTCAATATCACCGATTTCACAAACCACCTGTGACGCTGAGAGCCACGGATCGAACAACCAGAGCTTCAAGCGATACGGTTCGCCATGTTGATCGAGTTGATTTTTCCAGCTATCATGAATGTCAAGAAGTCCGGAAAGCATATGTCTTCTGATCCGTCCGGTCGGTTCGGAAAACCAGCTATTCGTAAACGACAGGCCGCTCCACGGGTGGACCCAGATCTTCACGTAGTGATTTTGATATGAAGTATGGTTCCGGATATCAAGCTTGAGGTGATGTCGGCGCCAGCGCTCAACATTTCTCAGTCGTCGGACTCCTCCACGAAGTTTTCTTGTTCTCATTTTGACCGTCAGGCGATTTCTGTGGTACTGTCTTGAAGCCTGCACACTCTTCACTCCGGTGGCGCCCGAGAAACATCTCGTCAGCCTCCGGGCGTCCCGGCGTCGGCTGAAGACCGAC
>CBFGQN010000623.1:0-2633 GCA_965650895.1 uncultured Ignavibacteria bacterium
CGTTCCCCGTCGTCGGACGGAGATTGTGCAAAGAGCATGACGGAGGAGAGAAACAGGCCACAGAGGGACAGAAAAGAGAGTATACGTGTCATCACGATTTCTCCGGGTCGATAAGTGAGTTGAAGCGGGAGCGGAGAAAAAAATACGATAATGCAAGGAATAAGAGCATCACAACCACATCCGGTGGAATCCGCAGCAGAGTTCTTAAGTTATGACCGGTTTTCTTTATTGTCCGTTGGAACCCGGCGATCCCCCGGAGACTTTGCTCTATGACGGTGAACGATATTCATGCCCGCCTTAATCAAACCCGCGTGCGGCAGGTTGAGACTCCGCAATCCCTTGAAGAACTCTGCGCGACGGTCCGCCGTGCCGCATCCGAACAGCGACGCATCGCCATCGCCGGAGGACGCCACGCCATGGGAGGACAGCAGTTTGCCGCCGACGAACTCCTCATCGATACGGCCCGACTCAACCGGGTTCTCCGATTTGATCCGGAGTCGGGACTGGTGGAGGCCGAAGGAGGAATCCTCTGGCCCGAACTGATAGGAGATCTGGCAGAACGACAGATCGATGCCCCCTCCCCATGGGGCGTGCGCCAGACGCAGACCGGCGCCAGTCGATTGAGTCTCGGCGGGGCACTGTCGGCAAATGTTCACGGACGGGGACTGTCGCTGAAGCCTTTTGTGCAGGATGTGGAGTCGTTCATGCTTGTCAATACCGAAGGAGAAAAGCTCAGATGCAGTCGGACCGAACATGCCGATCTCTTCAGACTTGCCGTCGGAGGATATGGTCTATTCGGCGTGATCTATTCGGTGGAACTGAGACTTTCACGACGATGGAAACTGGAACGGATCGTGGAGGTGGTCGACGTTGCAGGAATTATGCAACGGTTCAACGAACGGATTGCCGACGGATTTCTCTACGGCGACTGGCAGTTCAACATCGACGAGACCGCTCCCGACTTTCTGGCAACCGGCATTTTTTCCTGCTACCGTCCGGTCGACTTCGCCACTCCCTTTCCGACCGGGCATCGTGAACTTTCCGAAGAAGACTGGATGCACCTTCTCTATCTCGCCCACACTGACAGAAAAAGAGGGTTCCGGAAGTATGCCGATTATTACCTCTCGACCTCCGGCCAACTCTACTGGTCCGATCTTCACCAGCTCGGCACCTACATCGACGGATATCACGGGAAGCTGGATGAGATGATTGGAGCGGAGCATGCGGGTTCGGAGATCATCACCGAAATCTATGTCCCGAGGGAGAGGCTTGAGGACTTTCTTGCGGAGACGGCGGAAGATTTCCGTCGACACAATGTGCGGGTGATTTACGGAACGGTACGATTGATTGAAGAGGAGACCGAGACGTTTCTGCGATGGGCAAAGGAACGATATGCCTGCGTGATTTTCAATCTCCATACCGATCACTCGGCAGTCGGGCTCGAACATACGGCCGAGGCGTTTTGCAGGTTGATCGATATGGCGATCCGGCGTGACGGAAACTACTATCTCACCTATCACCGCTTCGCCCGGAAGGATCAGGTGGAGGCGTGTTATCCCCAATTCCCGGAGTTCCTGAGAATGAAGCTGAAGTTCGACCCCGAAGAACGTTTTCAGAGCAACTGGTACCGGCACTATCGATCAATGTTTTCCGGTGAAATCCCATGAAAGACACACGGCCAAGCGCAACCGCAAAGATTGTGGCTCGCGGCATCCTGCTGACGTCGAACCATCCCTCCTTCACTGATCTTGTCCCGGCCGATATGGCCTCGATAACAGAAGCGTTCCTTCGCGCCTGCCCCCGAAGCGCCGGATGGGACGCCGGTATGATGAGGCGAGCATGGTACCGGCACATCCTCTATCTGATCGAGCGGATGACGATTCCCGGAATCGCTCTTCACTTTGCCTTGCGGAAACGATGTATCGAGGAACAGACGCGACAGGCTCTTGCGGAGGGAATAACGCAGGTGGTGATTATCGGCGCCGGGTTCGATACGCTGGCGGTACGGCTGGCAAGGGAATTTGCCGACGTACGGTTTATCGAAATCGATCACCCGGCTACCCAGCAGGTAAAGCTGAACGGGATGAACGGGAACGGAAATCATGAGGCTCTGCCGAATCTTTCCTTTCATGCCGTCGACCTGACCAGGAGGAGACTGGAGGAGAGCCTGCAGTCCTTTCCTGAATACGACTCCTCCGGAAAAACCCTTTTTATCGCCGAAGGGCTGACGATGTATCTGACCGCTGAAGAGGTCGCAACGATGGTGCAGACCATCCGGAGAAATTCTCCCGATGGAAGCCGACTGCTTTTCACCTTTATGGAGTGTAACCGGCACGACCGGATCCGGTTTTCGAACGAGACCCGGCTTGTGGCCTTCTGGCTTTCGTTGAAGAAGGAACAATTTCAATGGGGGATCGATCGAGCCGAACTCCGGGCGTGGCTCGGCGAGCGGGATTTTCTCCTGCGGGACATCACCGATACGGAATCGCTGATGCAGCGATATATTCCTGAACATGCTCCGGCAGGAATGAAACCGGCACAGGGCGAGATGATATGCATTGCAGAATCCCTCACCAGATAGCCGCAGCGCTTTACGCCTGCGGCCGAGCGGACCGGACCTCCACGTCGACGCC
>CBFGQN010000624.1:0-2629 GCA_965650895.1 uncultured Ignavibacteria bacterium
GCTGGCTCAAACGCGTCAACGCTGCTGGAAACAGAACTGGGTGCTCGGTCTGGAACTTGACATCCCGATTGTCCCGGAAGTCTTCATGATCAAAGGAGAGATCGCCGGCTCGCTCCTCAGCGGCGACCTCAGCAGTCCGGAAGTGGAGACCGGCGCATCGCTGGACGCACCCGACTGGCTGAGCGATCTGGTGAAGTTCCGCACCAGCAGTTTCTTCGACTACTCTTTCTCCGTGGAACCCCGCCTGACGATCACAAAGACCGGCACGAAACTGAAGGGATCGTTCGAGCGGATCGGTCCGGGCTACGTGACGCTCGGCATCCCCTATCTGCGGAACGATCTGATCCGCTATGAGGGGGAAGTCGAACAGAAGCTGGTGAAGAAGCAGATAACGCTGAGCGGACGCTACCGTCAGGAGAAAGACAATCTGATCGACTGGAAGCGGGCGACGACGGAGTTGCAGATGTTCAGCGTCGGGCTGGGACTGAACTTCCGGCGGCTCCCCTTCCTCCGTCTCAACTACACACCCTACCGGCAGACCAACGACGCGGTCGGTGAATTTCAGGTGGACAACAGGATTACGGTCTTCACCGCAGTTGCCGGACACCGCTATCAGCTTGGAGAATCGCTCGGGGCGATGACCATCGGAACATTCACGCTGAACAGTGTCGAGACGTTGGGGAACCGGTTCGACTCGGAGACGAAAGTCTACTCGCTCGGCCAGTCGTTCGATATCGGCTCGTGGCTGACCCTGCAGGCAAGCGCCAGTCTGTCGCAGCCGACATCGGTGATCGATACGCTTCAGAACACGACGACGTTCGACGTTGGGGCAACCGTCACCTTCCTTGAAGACTGGAACGCAACGGCCGGAGGGACAATCCTTTCGGAGGAGAGCGAGAGTTCGAAGGTGGGATATTATGCCGGACTCTTCGTTCCGATCAAGCCGATCGGGAGCCGACTGGAGATTCGTGCGGAGAAGAACGTGTACGACGCAACAAATCCGCTGCTGACCGGCGTGGAGGATTACGACGAGACGATTGTGCGGGCCTCGCTCTGGACGGAGTGGTAGGGGAAAAATGGACCACCGATTTCACAGATGCGACGGATCCGCGCAAATCCGTCGCATCCGTGTCATCTGTGTCCTATTTCCCCACGGCACCGGAAAAAACGGAACGATCCGCTTCCCGCATCCTCCGGACAAGCTCCCACATCGCAATACCGAACGCCACTGCGACGTTCAGCGAATGCTTGACGCCGTACATCGGAATGGAGACGGCCCGGTCACAAAGGGGGAGCGTTTCGGAACGGATTCCACCGATTTCATTGCCGACGACAAGGGCTACCCGTTCGGGAACCCCCTCCAGCCGGTCGAGCGGGATCGCCCCCTCGGCAAGTTCGAGCCCCCAGATCACATACCCCTCATCACGCAGTTTTCCAACCGCTTCAACCGAAGACTCGATCCTCTCCCACGGCACCGAACGCTCGGCGCCGAGTGCCGTCTTGCTGATCTCCTTCCGTGGCGGAGCGGGCGTGTAGCCGGTCAGAACAAGTCGCTCCAGCAGAAGCGCATCGGCGGTCCGGAAACAGGAACCGACATTGTAGAGGGAACGAATATCCTCCAGCAGACCGACGACCGGATGTCGCTCAGCCGCCAGTGCCGTCTCTTCGCTCAGGCGTTCGGAGAGGATTTCTTCGTATTCGAGTTTTCTCAGCATGGGAATCGGAATCAGCAGTGAGTTATGAGTAATGAGCGGTCAGCTGTGAGCTATGAGCGGTCAGCTGTGAGCTATGAGCGGTCAGCTATCGGCTTTGTGTTCTTTGCATGATGTGGGATCAGCTATGGGCAGTGAGCTGCTGGTGTTGATCAGGTAAAAGATCAGTTTTTTGCTTTGCATAATCAAAAAGACATCCCGCCTGAATATATTCGCGACATACGTTCCATACGGTTTCCGCTCACTACCGACCGCTCACAACTGATAACTCATAGCTGACAACTCACTACTCATAGCCGATCACTTGACCATCTTAATGACACACACAGACCACCAACCCGCAACGATACGCACAAGCAGCATCCGGGGGGGCATCCGGTTGTGTCTGTTGCTGATTGCCGGTCTTCTGTGGATACCGATCGCCACACTCCCCATCTTCGCAGCATCTCTCTTCGGTCCGCGAATGCGCTTCCGGGTCGTGACGAGACTGACCGGACCATTCTGCCGCACCATGGCCGCCCTTATGGGGCTGCGTGTACGGGTCGAGGGAGTTCGCCGTCCGGACGTGCTGGTCTTTGTCGCCAATCATGTCTCCTGGCTCGACATTCTGACCGCCGGAGTTGCCGTCAGCGGGGTTTTCGTTTCCCGTCACGATGTAAAGAACTGGCCCCTCATCGGCATCTTTGCACGGCTGGCCGGCACGGTCTTCATCGACAGAAGCTCTCTGCGATCAGCGGTCACATCCTCACAGAACATTGTCGAGCGAACCGAGCAGAGTATCCGGGTCGTCTTCTTCCCGGAAGGGAAAGCAACCGCAGGAGAGGAGGTGGAATCGTTCAAGGCATTTCTGTTCGGCGGCATCACCGAACGTCGGGTCCCGGTTCGCGCTGGAGAAGGACGTGATCCAGGCGGGCCGC
>CBFGQN010000625.1:0-2622 GCA_965650895.1 uncultured Ignavibacteria bacterium
AGGCAATCGAGGAAGAACCGTCGGGAAGTTGTTCCAGGATCCAGCTCCCCCACTCCGATTTTCCCATCTCCTCCTGAACTGCGGAGATCGACTTCGGCAACGTTTCGGACAGCGTCGACACCTGCTCGGTGACCTGCGGAGCCAGGAACAGAACGCTCCCGACGATCAGTGCCGTAAGAAGGACAAGGACGATGGGCAGGCTCCAGTTGATCGACAGACCGCTTTTCCGCGAGAAGAACCGGGCAAGTCCGCGAAGAAAGATGCCGAGCAGAATGCCGGCAAACAGGAGAAGAAAGACCTGGGCCGCATACCAGAGGAGCAGCAGAACGATAAGGGTGACGGAGACGGCGATGATGGTTGTGACAAGGCGACGTCTGAACAGACGATCTTCTCCCGGTTCCTTCTTCCGCTCTCTTTTCATGGCGTTTCCGCTCCCGGTTGATTTCGCGACTTCACGGCAAACCGACGATAGTGTGTAAATGTAGTCTGAACACAGGTCAGGGACAAACCGATTCTTCCAATCCGTTTGCCCCTGACACCCTTACTTCATCAAGGCTCTTCGGTCATATCACCGGCAGTCTCAATAAAGGCCGCCTGCCTTTACATAACTCCGGTCAAAGCCTTTCGGTTCCTTTTCATCGTCGATCATTTCCTGTCCAGATCGTTCTTCCGGGATTCAGGATTCGAGCCGCACTTCAAGTGAGCGCATCTCATCGTGCCCTTCCTTGACACCGTAGTACTGCTTCTCGACAAGAGCACGCGCATCGGTCGGCAGTTGCTTTTCCAGAGCGTCCTTGTACTCTTCCAGCACCCGGTCTTCTTCCCTCTCGCATTCGGTCACAACCGACTCAAGATTATCGCCGGCAAGAGCCGTTTTCAGGCTTGTCCATCCACGATGAAGTGCCCCCGTCACCGTTCCTCCATCTTCAGGTTCTCCCCCCATTCTGCGGACCTGATCCCGCAACTCGGCGGCATACTCGGCACGCTGCTGTGAGTACTTTGAGAACGTCCGACTCAGACCGGGATGGTCTATATGCTCCGCCGCCTGACGATACCCCTGGCATCCATCCTCACAAATTTCTATCAGGTGGTTCAACACCGATACGGTTTCCTTCTGTAGGTCGTTCATCGTTTCACCTCTTTTGTTGTAAAGCCCTTTTTTCGCGATGATCGAGGCGACTATGATGATAACATTTATCGTCTCGTTCACGTAGCTGCAAGGTATCTTCAGACGCGTAAAAGAGATATCAAGAGAGAGTAAACATGGCGTTAAGATTGGGGGAGGCAGGAAGTCGAGGGTCGGGAGTCGAGGGTCGGGAGTCGAGAATCAGGAGTCGGGAGTCGAGGGTCGGAAGTCGAGAATCAGGAGTTGAAGAGTTCCTTGCTCACGGCTGACTGCTGAAAGCTGAAAGCTCATTGCTCATTGCTCATTGCTCATTGCTCAAGGTCGGGAGTCAGGATTATCCTTTGCATCTTGGCTCTTTGCGCCCTTTGCGTGAGTCTGTAAAGTCGACCGGACAAAGAATCATCCTCTTATTCGGTCGCCCGCCACATATACCAGCTTGCGATTGAACGGTACGGTGCCCAGCGGTTTGCGGCGGCGATTTCTTCAATGGTTTCCCTGCCGGGCATCTCCTCCAGACCATAGGCACGACGCACACCGTTGCGGACGCCCAGATCCTCGTATGGAAGGACGTCGAGTCGCCCCAAAGAGAACATCAAGAACATCTTCGCCGTCCAGATCCCGATCCCCTTGACGTCGGTCAGCTCGGCGATGATCTCCTCGTCGGGCAGACGGGAAAAGCTCCGGAGCTTGAGCCGGTTCTCCAGCACATGGTCGGTAAGTGACCGGAGATAGCCCCGTTTCTGCGACGAGACGCCGCAGGAACCGAGTTCCTCATCCGACACCCGGGCCAGAAGCCGGGGATCGTTCAGCGATCCGACGACCCCGTTTACCCGGCCGATAATGGTCTTCGCGGCACTGCCGCTGATCTGCTGACTGAGTATCGACCGCACAAGCGTAGCGAAATACTCTCCATGGGGTCGGAAACCGGGCAGGCCGTGCCCACGTTTCAGATCACGAATCACCGGGTCACGCCGGACAAGCGTTCGCACCCCTTTCTCCAGTTCTTCGATAAATGTCATGATGGAAGATAGATCGTCAGTCGATTGGTCTGTCTGGAGGTCCCTCCCCTCAGAACTCCTCGTCAATCAATTCCTTGTTTATCGCCGCCCCTGCCTTTCCTCCCGATGCCACTGCTCCGGAGACCGCCCGGAAGCCGGTTGTGCAGTCACCGGCGGCATAGATTCCGCTGACCGTTGTTCTCTGCAGCTCATCCACCTCGATATGGCCGTGCTCCGTCAGACGGCATCCCAGATCCTCCGGGATCCTGCAATGCTGTTCAAAACCGATCCGTGCAAATACGGCAGACACATCCTTCCCTGTCCCGTCTTTGAACAGAACACGCTCAAGGTATCCGTCCCCGTGCTCCAGTGAATCGATCTCCTTCTCAACGATCTCGATGTTATGATGCCGAAGCTTTTCTGTCTGCTCCGCACCAAGCGTGGAGAGGCCGTTTGTATACAAGGTGAGATTCTTCGACCAGTTACTGATCAATCTCG
>CBFGQN010000626.1:0-2598 GCA_965650895.1 uncultured Ignavibacteria bacterium
GTGAATGCCATCGTTACCCGAAACGATACGCTGTATGCCGGGGGATATGGAGTCTGGAAACAGGTGAATAATCAGTGGCAACGTGTCGATCAGCTTCAGAATGATTACGGGCGGGTCCTGGCCCTGCACGTCTACAACGACCAGGTGTACGTCGGCGGTTATTTCCATGTGAACGGCATCCTTGGCCTCCGTGGCATTTTCCGTCTCGACGAATCCCGACTGGAACTGGTAGGTGCTGTCAATGGCTTTGTCTATGATATTGAGACCTGGAAAGGGGAACTCTACATTGGTGGAGGTTTCAGTACTGCAAATGGAGTCTACAGCATAGCCCGTCTGAAGGGGAATGCCTGGGAACGTGTTGGTGATTATACGGTGAAGGGGACGGTGTATGCCCTTGCCGTCGCCTCCGATGGACTCTACATCGGAGGGCTTTTCCGGTCCATCAGTGATCTTGATGCTCCCTATGTTGCCCGATGGGATGGAGACACATGGTCTCCTCTTGATCGGGGACTTGACTGGTTTCCCCGAGCAGCGGCCGCCGACGGAGAAGAGGTATACTTCGGAGGATATTTCAGAAATCCTGTTTCGGGCCAGCCGGGACTGGCCCACTGGCGTGGAGTACCTGCATCGGTCCAGGTTTCAGGCGATACGAGACAGACCCTGCAACTCTCACTGATTCCGGACAGAGAAGGAGCATCAGGAACGCTCGTGATCGAGGGGAGGCATACCGGCGAGGATCGCGTCGGATTCTACGGTCTTCTCGGTGAGCAAATCTTCTCGACGAAATTATCCGACCTGGTCCGGACCGGAGAGGGGAGGTATCGCCTTGACCTCTCGGTGCTGCCGACCGGCTCCTGCTTTGTTCTTCTGCGGACCGGGGAGGGGAGTCGATCGGCGCGGTTGCTGGTGGTGCGGTAGGGGATGCTCACGTTCACGCAATCCGCCGCGGCGGACACAAAGAGCAAAGGCGAAAAGGGAAAAACCTTCTTTGCGCCTTTGCTCTCTGCGTCCTTCGCGTGAGCCTTCTTCCTAATGCGCCTCGAACCAGTTCTTCCCGATCCCCGCCTCGGCCACCAGTTTTACGTCGCCGAGCGAGAAGGCCTGCTCCATCTTCTCCTTCACGAACGCCGCCAGATCCTCGGCCTCGGCGGCCGGTCCTTCAAAGATCAATTCGTCGTGAACCTGCAGGAGCATGTTCGCCTTCGGGAATTCCTTGTGGAGCGTGTCGTGCAGATCGATCATCGCCGGCTTGATGATGTCGGCCGCCGTCCCCTGGATCGGCATGTTGATCGCCGCCCGCTCCACCATTCCCCGCTGCGGGTTCCGGAGCTTGTCCGGGTTGCCGTAGTGACGTCTCCGTCCGCTCAGCGTCGAGACCGTTCCGTCCTCCCGCAGCTTCTGCAGAATTCCGTTGATGTAATCCCGCACCCCCGGATACTCCCGGAAGTAGGTCTCGATCAGATCCTTCCCCTCGCTCTGCTCGATCTTCAGCCGACGGGCCAGACCGAACGGGCCGATGCCGTACATGATGCCGAAGTTCACTTCCTTCGCCTTGCGCCGCATGTTCGGTTCCACCTGGTCGGCTTCGACGCCGAAGACCTTCATCGCCGTTGCGGTGTGGATGTCGAAGTCCTCGGCGAAGGCGTTGACCAGAGCCGGATCGTTCGTGATGTGGGCCATGATCCGCAACTCGATCTGCGAGTAGTCGGCAGCCACCAGCAGACCCTCTTCGATCCCCGGCACGAACGCCTTGCGGATCTCCCTGCCGGTCTCGCTTCTGATCGGGATATTCTGCAGGTTCGGATTGTTCGATGAAAGTCTTCCGGTGGCGGTCACCGCCTGGTTGTAGCTGGTGTGGATGCGACCGGTGCGCGGATTTATCAGGGCCGGAAGTGCGTCCACATAGGTGCTCTTCAGCTTTGCCGCCTGGCGGTACTCCAGGATCTTTTCCGGAAGAGGATGGAGGACCGCAAGTTCCTCCAGCACGAACTGATCGGTGCTGTATCCGGTCTTCGTCTTCTTCTTCGGCGGCAGCTTCAGCTCGGTGAAGAGAACGTCCTGAAGCTGCTTCGGCGAGTTGATGGTGAACGGGTGGCCGGCCAGCTCGTATATCTCCGATTCAAGCCCTTCCATTGTCTTCCCAAGGAGATCGGAAATCTCTTCCAGCGCGCCGACATCGACCCTGACCCCGACATGCTCCATTTCGGTCAGGACCGGGACGAGGGGAAATTCGTACTTCCCGGCGACTTCGGTCAGGCCTTCCTCATCAAGGGCGGCTGCAAGTTTCTCTTTCAGTTGGAACGTGATGTCCGCATCCTCGCAGGCATATTCGGCCGCCTGTTCCAGCGGGACCGAGAGCATGGTCTTCTGTCCTTTCCCTTTCGGGCCGATCAGCTCGGTGATCGAAATCGGCCGGTAGTTCAGATAGCGTTCGGCCAGCGCATCCATGCCGACGGCGTTGGATGAGTCGAGGACGTAGGCCGCAAGCATCGTGTCGAATCCGAGAGGGGAGACCGCGACGTCGTGACGGCGGAGAATCAGCATGTCGAACTTTGCGTTCTGTCCGATCTTCTTCACCTTCGGATTCTCCAGCAACGG
>CBFGQN010000627.1:0-2579 GCA_965650895.1 uncultured Ignavibacteria bacterium
GACCCGATCAATCATCCTCATCGTATATTTCCTGCAACCGTTATCGACCACCAATATGAAAGAAGTATGCGCCGATCCGTTCTCCTTTCCCTCCTCCTCTTTTCGGCATCCCTGCTACAGGCGCAGGAACCCACACCGGCCATTCCGCCGGAGCTCGGCGGTCCCGGCTTCGAGAAGATCGCCGCTGCCGACGGATGGCGGACCGGAGATCTCAGCGATGAGGATCTGAACTATCTGGCCGATCCGAACGCATTGAAGGGGGAAGAGATTCGGGT
The DNA here is from genome assembly GCA_965650895.1 of uncultured Ignavibacteria bacterium. GTDB lineage: Bacteria > Bacteroidota > Ignavibacteria > OLB7 > OLB7 > JAGWAZ01. Next base: position 276 of record CBFGQN010000627.1, read on the forward strand.
CGGTATCTCCGATTATCCCGCCACCTTCCGTGCGTACGGAAAAGACGAGAACGACCAGACAACCCGCTTGATTTGCGGACTGGTCTACGAGCCTCTCATCAACGTCAACCCTTTGACGCTGGAGTTCCTGCCCGGACTCGCCTCCCACTGGAAGGTGGGAGAAGACGGACAGACCTACTGGTTCCGGATCGATCCCCGCGCCCGCTTCGCCGACGGGACGCCGGTGACGACAAAGGATGTGATCGCCACATACAACCTCGCCGTCGATCCCGGTATTCTTTCTCCCTATACCAACTACTTCTACGAAACCTTTGATTCCCTCGAAGCGGTCAGCCCCTATCTCTTCAAAGTCGGATCAAAGGAGAAGAAGTGGAAGAACCTGCTCTACTTCGGCGGGACCTCCATCCTTCCGGCACATGTGATCGGCGAACTTGACGGAACGGAATATCTGGAACGCTACAACTATGATATGCCGACCGGAAGCGGTCCCTATCAGGTGCTGCCGGAGCGTGGAGAGAGAGGTCGGCGCATCACGCTGGTACGGCGGGAAGAGTGGTGGCACGCAAACGACCCATTGTGGCGCAGACAGTTCAACTTCGATTCGATTACGCTCCTCGTCACCGGCGAGGACCGGGAGACGTTGGAGGATTTCAAGCGGGGAGAGATCGACATCTGCCTCGTCGGCCGTGCGCAGTGGTGGAAGGAAGAGTTCGATTTCAGTGATATGAAACGAGGACTGGTTCAAAAGAGAAAAATATTCAACGACGAGCCGCAAGGACTCAGCGGTCTCGTCTTCAACATGCGACGTCCCCCGTTCGATAACCCGAAGATCCGTAAGGCCTTTATCGCCCTGTTCGACCGCCGCGGACTGGTCGAGGAAATGATGTACGGCGAATATCTGATGGTGAATTCCTTTTTCCCCGGCTCGGTCTATGAGAACCCGGGCAATCCGGAAGCGGAGTTCGATCCGGAGAAGGGGAAAAGACTGCTGGCCGAAGCGGGATATACCAAAAAGGATGAAGAGGGAGTGCTCGTCCACGAAGCAACCGGAGAACCTCTGAAGATAGAGATTCCGGCTACCCTGCCGATGATGCGTTTATTGACCCCGATTGCCGAAACGTGGAGAGAAGCCGGTATCGACGTTGAGTTACGGGAGGTCGACTTCGCAACGAAGTTCAAACTGGCCAACGAGCGGAACTTCGATCTACTGTGGATGAACTGGGGAGGGCTCTCCTATCCCAATCCGCGAACTTCCTTCCACTCCGATCTTGCCGACATACCGAATACAAACAACCTCGCCGGCTTCAGTAACCCGGTGGCCGACTCGCTGATGGAACTGGAACTGACGACATACGATCAGGAAAAGAGAGTGAAAATCCTCCGGCAGCTTGACAGTATTCTGGTTACCTCCCATCAGTACGCCCTCGGCTGGTACGCCCCTTTCACCCGGGTGGCCTACTGGAACCGGTTCGGTCATCCGGAGTTCTACATCGGAAGGACTTCCGACTGGCAGTCGATCCTGGCACTGTGGTGGTATGATCCGGCAAAAGCCGCCACACTTGAGCAAGCCCTGGATGATCCCTCGATCACCATGCCGGTCGGCGATGAAGAGATCTATTTCTGGGAAGAATACGATGCAGGCAAGGATGCGTATCGGTATTGATCAGGATTGCAGTCCACGGGTCTATCCCACAGTCTCCCACTCATGCATCCGGTTCAGGTCAACGCCGATCGTTCCGTCTTCTCTCATCCGGAACGGATCGGCAAACCGCGCGTTCCAGATCACTTCGTCGTGGCGATAGGAAGAACGGGAGTAGACGACCTGGGAGAACGTATCGTCGGTGGCCGAGAGGAGGACGAGGAATTCCGACATCGTCGCGTGGAACTCCTCCTCGGTTATTCCCCACAGCGGACTCTCCTCGTCGATCGGATGAACGACTGTCCAGTGAAGCGGGAAGAAGGCCACCCTCTCCCGCTCCAGTCGCAGCTGATGGTATTCCCGCCGACGCTCCCCCTTTCGTTCCACCAGTCGGGTATAGATCACCTGCACTTCCACTTCAATCAACTGACTCTTCCGCTGGTTGACGATCCTGAACATGAAGGCGCTGATGTCCCGATACGGGGCGATCAGTCCGTGGCGACTGTGCAGAATCTTCGCCGTCGGACGACTGAAGCGGGCGAAGAGAAGACCTGTCGCCAGGGCAAAACCGACAAGTCCGACAAAGGCGTCGAAAGCGGCCAGGATGTTGGCCTGGACGTTCGCCGGACTTATCGTCCCGTAGCCGACCGTCGTGAATGTCTGCA
>CBFGQN010000628.1:0-2578 GCA_965650895.1 uncultured Ignavibacteria bacterium
CTGATCCGATAGTGGGACGTTCGCCTCTGAGAAAGAAATCGCCGGTCGTATTGCAGAAGTACTCATACTTGTTCAATCCGGTTTCCAGCCGGAAGATGAGATTGGAGGTAATCATCTGGGCAGAGGTGTTGCCGTGGAAGAGATACCGCTGTCCCCCTTTTTTCGGTCCGGCCGAGATCCAGAATCGCCCGGCCTGCTGATTGGTGTGGACATAGGCGGAAACATACTCGTTTCCGATCGAGACGATCTGTGCGGAAGTCTTTAAGGGAGAAATAAAGAAGAGCAGCAGCAGCAGGAGCAGAACGGATCCTCCCATCCGTACTATCGGGTGTTGTGCTGGACTGTGGGAGAGGCCGGTATTGTGGTAGCGAATGTAGTTCATATGGCATTCCTGCATCCCGTCTGTTGCGAAAATGCTCCGTGAATCTGCAACGACTCGGAGAAAATCCATTGGTTACGAAGCTTCAGGTAACGATAGCGATTCTGTCGATAGTGTCCCGAATTCCGGTTATCGATGATACATGTATAAAGAGAGGTGGACTGAGCGACCAATAAGTTGCAGACCGTTTCCGATTTTGATGTCAAAACTTCTGTCCAATGTAGAAATTTCGGACATCACTCCGGTTCCCTATGTTTCTGGGCGGAAGGGGATATCTGGAATGGCGGGATGAGGCGGGTGAGCTACCGAATACTGAATTTCGGATTCCTGTTCACTACAGACGACACCTGAACGTATAAGAATGACACGCAAGGAACGGAGATTTCTTAGCACCCGGACAGTTTTTTCGTCCCGACCGGGCCTGATCCGAATTCCGGCTTTCAACTCTCGTGACGTTTTCCTTCTTCTGGACTCGTTACCGGTTCCGACAAGTTTTCCGGCTGCAATGCCGTGTATGCTCTGGTCGGCTCTACCCGGAGTTCCGGCACAGTCGTGAGCAGCGGAACACGAACAGGGGTGACGGGGTATTGTATCGGTGCAATTCCTTCGGCATTGCCGACGGCGATTTTGCGGAATGTTTTCTTCCCCGATGGAATAGCTAATCGGATACTCAGCGATGTATCCCCGGCACGGCGTGTTGTGACTGCCTTGAGACGTTGCTGCAGCAATTCTTGATGTTCCTCGGTGAGAAATTCCAGACCGCTGTCTGTGGAGTCGGCGAATTGCAAAATGCGGGCCGGAGTTCCGCTGTGAACGAAGACCAGCGTTCCATTCGGGGTCGATCCGAACAATGCTTTTCCCGTCTCGTTGCTGATGCGGATACAGCCATGCGACGACGGTCGCCGACCGAGGTAGCGGTAGTAGGAACGTCCGTCGAGTCCGTGAAAGCCTATGCCGCCGTCAAAGGGCATCCAGTAGTTCAGCCAGACCTGGAACTGGCGTGACATGTACCGCCTGGATTTCCACTGTATGTTGAACAGGCCTTCACGTGTGGCGATGGCGTCCGGCTGGCGGGGATTTCCAGTGGAACATAGATAACGCTTGGTTGTTCCATCCCGAAAATGCTGGTAAATCGCTTGCTTGTCCAGTCTGACTTCAAGGTAGACCGAATCATGGACGTAGAGCGTATCGCGCAAAAGAGCAAACGATGGAGGAATCAAAGGGGAAGCGGAACCTGTTGTTGAATCGGTTGTTGCAGAAGAAGGAAGAGGTTGGGCACGCGCTTGCTCGGGAGCTAACGTCAGGCCAGGTCCTAGAGTGCACAGTATCAAAATTATAGAGTACTTCATTGGCCGCTCTTCTGTTTTTTCGGAATATTCTACAGTGCGTCAGGAATATCCCATGAACGCTTTGTATCCGTCGATGTTACCGGCATGATTGTTGCAAGGCGAGGTAAAAGTGTCTCTTTGACTGTACCGGCAGGATGCCGCAGAGTAAACTTCCTTCCTTCCAATGCATCTTGTGGATTACAGTTTTGTAACCAAAAAGGATCTTATGTGTTTTTAGACCTTGTGAGGGAAGTGAACCGGATTTCAAGTAGAATATGGACAATGATGAAAAGATGTGTGGTGTGCTGTCTCCCCTTGATTTAATGTCTGTAACGCCCTTTTGAATGAGGCGTAGAGAGGAAGAAATGGACTATACTTACAAATACCCAGTAAATGTCAGCGAAGTCAACGGACGCCGGTTCGGACACATTACCGTGCCGGAGGAGTTCCTTTCCCAGACCCATGAAGAATTGATGAAACGACTGGGAACTCCGAACAAGACGATTGCTGTACAGATCGAGGTGAATGCCTCCAAGGAACGGGTCTGGGAAATTGCCGCCGGATCGGTAGATGTTTTCTACTCCCACCAGCCGGTCTATGCAGGTTTGTCCCCCATCAATTCACTCGATTCAGAAGAAGGGGGACGCTATGTCGTTCATCGCATTATTGATGGTCAGGTTCTGGACAGAACCGGTGAGGTTATGTTGAATATGCCGTTGGCTCAGTTTACCGTCAGCGATATCGACATCGCTGATGTCAGTGTCAGTGGCTTTTTCCCTTCGCTTTATTCGATTAATCTTGAGGATCATCCGGAGAATCGTGATAAAACGCTTGTGCTTCTTTCCTACACCATGCTGGGTGTTGCCCATCC
>CBFGQN010000629.1:0-2560 GCA_965650895.1 uncultured Ignavibacteria bacterium
CTGACGGACACGTTGTTGGTGATGCAAGCAGAGTTCTGCCCGTCCGATTGGCCGCCTCTCTCTCTGAGGAGAGGAGATCGGGCCGGTTGTCAAGCGGCGACAGCAGCCTCACGACCGGCCCGGGCTTCCTCGGCACAACTACTACGTAAACCCGATCTCCAGGACAAATAATGAAAAGCAGAGAGAAATTAACAATGCCGACCGATGTCGTTATCGGCTTGAACGGTTCGGCAGAGAGCCGGGAGAGGGGAGAGGAACATCTTCTTCTCTCGAACTCGGGCCCGATGCTGGAATCGCAGTTTGTGGAACTGAAGGGGGACAGGAGGGAGTATCCGGTTTCCCGCACAGTTGCTCGGGAGATCGGTTCCACCTACGGGCTTCCCGGAATGCAGGGAGCAACCCCTTTGCCGGTCTACTCCGGCTCCAATATCTCAATCGACATCCCGGCCCGGTACAGAGACCTGATTGTGACCGGCAGCACCGCCGACAATCGTCAACTGCAGTGGGTGCAAAACACCTCCTGCACGGGTCGTCCCGCCACGATTGTAAACAACGCGTCGATACTGACTACCTGGATTGCGTAGAGATTGCGGTCAAGCTTCCGGTAACAAAGGAGCAGGAAACGGCCCGCGTAGATTCAGTGTATGGTGTGCCTTTCTACGTTGCGTTTCCTGCCCCCTGACCGGATTGCCGAGCTGATAGAGTTGGATTTGGAGAAAGAGATGCAGAGCTTTGCATCTCTTTTTTTTTGTTCAACACTGAAGACCACAGTCCGCAAATGTTTCTGCTCAGCAGCTACCAACTCAGCGATGAAAACAACCGGCGCATCGATGCGCGGGTTCGGGAACTCGGCGGGACGTTCCTCCCGTCGTCGTTGGGTGAGGAGGCGGCCGGGATTATCGGGCGGATCGACCGGCACATCCATGAGGCGACGATCTTTCTTGGAGGACGCCTGAGTCCGGAACAGTGGGATCGGGCCGGACGGCTGCGGTGGATCCACGTCCCCTGGGCCGGGGTCAACGCTCTCTTTGCGCTGGAGGGCATCGCCGACCGTTCTCTTCTTTTCACCAACTCGTCCGGCGTGATGGCCGATTCGGTTGCCGATCAGGTGGTTGCCTATCTGGTAATGCTGAACAGGAATCTCGGAAAGCAGATCAGATGGATGGAACGGCGGGAGTGGAATCGCTACACGACGGTGGAGCATCCGGACAGACGGGTGTTGCGGGGGATGACCCTCGGCATTCTCGGCTATGGAGCGATCGGCCGGGCGATTGCCGTGCGAAGCCGGGCGTTCGGGATGCGGATTGTGGCGATGAAGCGGAGTCGAACGTTGGAACCGGAAGTCGACCGGCTCTATGACCGAGAGGGCTTTCATGAACTGCTTGCGGAGAGCGACTTCGTCGTCGTGGCCCTTCCGTTGACGGCCGAGACCGAAGGGCTGCTCGGTGCCGATGCTTTCAGCCGGATGAAGAAGACGGCGTATCTGATCAACGTTGCCAGGGGGAAGATCCTTCGGCAGGAAGAGTTGATCCGGGCATTGCAGCGGGGAGATATTGCCGGTGCCGCCCTGGATGTGGTTGAAGAGGAACCATTATCGCCGGACTCCGTGTTATGGAGGATGGAAAACGTTATCGTTACCCCTCATTCGTCCGGAGGCTTTGTCGGCTTTGGAGACAGAACAACCGATCTTTTTCTGGAGAATCTGGAACGGTTCGTTGCCGGAAAGGAGCTTCTGAATCCGGTCGATCCGATCAGGGGATACTGATGGAGGCTTGCCGGACACGATTCTGCCGATGCCATCGTTCGTAACACGAGCCGATGCCCGGCGTAGATGAGGTCTTCCGGTACGGAGCACATCTGAAAATTTTCAATCACACGTAGAAAAGAGGTAGCATTATGGGAAGAGAGACAAACAAGGGGAACGGGGGGAAGGTTGTCGGCATTCTCGGTCTGCTTGGTGCAGCGGCAACCGCCTGGTATTTCCTCGATCCGAAAAACGGCAAGTATCGTCGCAAGAAATTTGCCAAGGGGGCGAAGAAAGCCTATAGTGAGGCGGAATATCAGGTCCGGCGTCTGAGCGAAGAGGCGGCCAAAGGATTGTCGACGGCGGTCGACCGAACCGGTGAACTGGCCCGGCAGGGAATGGAGCGGGTTACCGATGTTTCCCAGAGTGCGGTTGAAGGGGCGAAGCGGATTGCCGATAAGGCGAAGTCCAGAACCGGACGCTGAGGTCCGCACCGAGCGAAGAATGGTTGTATGGTCAAAGACGCTTCCGACAGGGGTCGGAGGTGTCTTTGTCGTATTAGAGAAGGCAGCAATCAGCAACCCGATTCCGATATGGCTATACTGCAAAAATCCTGGCGTATCGTCCGTGGAGATTCTCCACTGATAGCCGCAGCCGTTCACAACGGACACAAGGTCCGTCCGGAGGTCAAACCCTTCCTGAGGCTGGAAGAGGAGATGCGGTTGCGGGAGGAGGATCCCTTTACCGGAGAACTGGCGGAAGTTGCCGACACGCGGCTGGTTGTCGAAAGTTCGCGCTTCGAGATCGATCTGAATC
>CBFGQN010000630.1:0-2559 GCA_965650895.1 uncultured Ignavibacteria bacterium
ATCACCTTCGAGCGCCTCGAGAACCGGTTCCGGAGATCGACCGACGGAGGGGAGACGTGGGAGAATCCGGAGGGAGAACTCAATGGACGCTACTGTTATCGCTTTCTCAGGTCGTTCGCTCTTCCCGATCTGCTCCTTGCAACTGACGCAGGTTTCTATCTCTCCCGCGACAGCGGCCTCTCCTGGACATCGGTTCATGCCGGAAAGGATTGTCGCGGCCTGTGGGTCATCGACTCGACTCTCACCCTGATTGCGTGTGGAGACCGGACGGAATTGCGGGAGATACCGTCGGGAATACGCACTGTACCTTTGACGCAGGAGTGGGATTCGTTTATCAATTCCACAGGCACGATAGTCTCCTTCACCGCAGGGGATACCCCCGGCCCGGAACTCAATCCTCGTACCGCTACGTTCGATCTCGCTCTGTTCTACCTGAACGATTTTATTCTGGCTACTGAAGAGGGTCTGAAAGACATAGTCTACGGCAATCCCGACAAACTCTACTGGTATCACGAGCTGGACAGCTTGAACAGACATCCGGCTCATGCCCTGCTGTACAAGGGTTTTCTCGCCGGCAACGATACTCTCTTCTCCGACGACCGTGCTCTGGCCGGCACCTTCGGCGGCGGACTTTACTGGTACGAACCGAATCGGATGACACCGGCCGGATTACCCGGAAGCCAGGTCTGGCGAATTATCGCGAAATCCTATTCCGTACCTGAGGAGGTGGGACATGAACATTAGAACCGGCCTCATCATATTCTTTCTTCTTGTCGTCTCTCCCCTTTCGGCCCAGCCGGACGCCGCCGGATATGCCGGTCCGTCCGATACGTTTCGTCGGCAGGCACTGGAGGAGATCGCAAAGGACAACCGCCGCAACTTCCACTTCGTCGCCGCAAAGCTCCGGACCGGACGGGACACGCCCCTGGCGTGGCGGCAGCTCGATTCGCTCCTGGCCGAACCGACCGGCGACATGTTCTGGACCTATCCGGCGACCGCATTCTACTTCTACTGTCGCGACCTGTTGAGCGATGAGTGGAAGAGAAAATTCCGTCGGGTCTGGAAGACCTGGACCCCCTACCGCGGAGACACCGAGAACCATTTCCTGATGTACTACGAGACGCTCTACCTGACGGCACAGGAGTGGCCCGATCTGCCCGGGAGCGAATGGTTCAACGGGAAGAGTTCCGAGGAGAATTTCCGTGAGGCGGAAGAATACCTGAACCACTGGATCGACGAGACGGTCCGCTACGGACAGACCGAATGGGACTCCCCCCGCTACTTCTACTTCTACATGGTCCCTCTGCTGACGCTCTACGACTTCGCCGAGGACACGACGATGAAGAAGCGATGCGGCATGATGATCGAATATCTCCTTGCCGACTACGCGGTCGAATATCTGGAGGGGAACTACTGCGGCGCCCACTCGCGCGACGGAGACGGCTCGGTGATCGACCCGCGGAAGGCGGAGGCCCGGAGCTACTCCGATTTCTACTGGGAACCGGACCTTGAATTCATCCTCCCCGATCTGGCCTTTGCCGCCATGAGCGATTTCCGCTGCCCGGCAATCATCCGGGACATCGCCCGCGACCGGGAGACTTCCTACTCACAGTACGAACGGAAGCGCTCCCGCGCCAAGATGCGCTACAGCGACGAGCGATACACCGACGTTTTCAAGACGACGTACATGACGAAGGACTACGCGATGGGATCGATACAGGGGGGACTGCAGCAACCGATCCAGCAGCACACGTGGGACATCACCTTTGCGGCCGACAAGCCGAACAACACGATCTTCGCCCTCCACCCCTACGCCTCGGCATACGAACTCGGCATGTTCTTTCCCGAGGAACCGGAACTGATGGAGGAGGGAATCCTGAACTCGAAGGCGAGTTACGGAAGCGAGGAGAAGTGGATCGGGGGATCGCCGTATGAGAAGATCTATCAATTCGAGAACCGGCTCTTCGGTATCTACGACATCCCCCCCGGAACACGTTTCCCCCACGTCGACTTCTTCCTTCCCTCCTTTATCGATCGATTGATTCCGCTCGACTCGGGGAAGTGGATTGTCGAAACGGGAGACCTCAAGGTCGGCATCGACATCGTCACCGACGGAAGCGTGGAGGTGTTAGAAGAGCAGCAGGGGCGCAGACTCCGCATCCACGGATCGAGGATCGCCTACGTGGTTCTCATCGACAAAAAACTGAAGGCCGACGACTTCTCCCTTGAACTTGACGAAGACGGCCAGTACGTTTACAAAGGCATCGGCGGAGGGGCGACATACTATGAGGAGATCGACTGGCCGTTCAGCTGGATTTCCGACGACAAGACCGATCTGATCGGATCGATGGATAGCCAGCCGTTGTTCGGCGGGCTGTACTTGTGGAGCGATTATGATTCGGGGGAGCTGATGATCCGGTACAAGGAGCGGAAGCGGGTGCTGGATTTTCAGGCGGATGTGATTCGGGAGGGAGAGCAGGAATGACGGACCGGATGGATTTCGGTGAAGTAGTCACGACATAATCTGACAGTAGGAGTAGATTTGAAGTGGAAGCATCA
>CBFGQN010000631.1:0-2558 GCA_965650895.1 uncultured Ignavibacteria bacterium
ATCCTGATCGGAATCTTTCTGGTGACGGCTGTTCTCTTTCTGGTCTGGTTCCATCGCGCCAGAAGAAATATTGATGTGCTGGAGGCCGAAGGCGTCGGCTATGGAACGGGGGGAGCCGTCGGCTGGTGGTTCGTTCCGTTTGCCAATCTGGTGATGCCCTACAGAATCGCCAGGGATATCTGGACTGCAAGCAATCCGGCTACCTACAGGCCAGGTTACCCGACCGCCTGGCTGACTGATGATAAGGCGAGGCCGGTGACTCTCTGGTGGACTTTCTGGCTTATCGCTTTTTTCCTCGACCGGATGACCAACGATATATACAAGGATGTGGTCGATCTCGACCGGTTCAGGGAGATGTTGATCCAGAGCAGTGTGGTCGATATCGTGGCTATCGTTGCCGCATGGTTTGCCGTCCGGTTTGTCCGGGGAGTCTGCGCACGGCAGGAGAAACGCTACGCCGTGATGTGCAATTGGGATTCCGCAGGTGAAGGGGAGGCTCTTCCTGATCCCCTTGCCGCATAGTGCGGAATCTATCGAACATGAAGAATGAAAACGGAATCAGCAGAAGGAGAACAATCGCATGAAACAGGTGCAACTGCTCAAACTTGCTCACGCCCGTTCGGGGGATAAGGGGGATGCCGGAAATGTCGGCGTCATTGCCCGCAAGGAAGAATGGTATCCCGTTATAGCTGAAGCCCTGACAACCGAACGTGTGAAGGAACACTTCAAGGGGATCTGCAACGGACAGGTCGAGCGATTCGAGCTTCCGAACCTCTGGGCGCTCAACTTCCTGCTCCACAACACGCTTGGCGGCGGGGGGACGGTCTCGCTGAAGTTCGACGCGCAGGGAAAGACTCTCTCCTCGGCGATGCTCCGGATGATGATCGACGTTCCGGATGATCTGGAAGTCGATTGATCTCGGGAACACGATGACTTCCGGATCGGGGAATCCATCCGATTGTCATGTCCTCCTGCCGAACCTGCGATGCGGTACACGGATGACGTGCTCTGTCTGATTGACCTGACCACCTCCTGCCGAACCTGCGATGCGGTACAGGCCGGCGTATTCACGATAACCGAACAGTCACAGCTTACATCGAATATCCTATGTCACTGATAACCGATCCACAGGAACTGCGCCGCGCCGCACTTGAATTTTTCATGGAAGAGGAGGTCCTTCGCTTCGGAGACTTCACGTTGAAGAGCGGAAGAAAATCTCCCTACTTCTTCAATACCGGACTTCTCTGCTCCGGACGCCAGTTGGCGAAAATGGGCCATCTCTACGCAAGTCTGATTGCGTTGACCGGGGAGTTCAACCAGGCAAGCGTCATTTTCGGCTCGGCCTATAAGGGAATTCCCATAGCAGTGGCCGCCGCCGCCGCCTTTGCCGGAACCGGCAACGAGGATATCCGTGCGGTCAGCGACCGGAAGGAGGAGAAGACGCACGGCGACAAGAGTCAGTTCCTCGGCAGAATAGAGCCGGGAGACAAGGCGATTATCGTCGACGATGTGATTACCGACGGCGCCACCAAGATGGAGGCTCTTGCCAAGCTGCGCGGCGCCGATGTGGAGCCGCTGGCCCTGGTGATCGCCTTCGACCGGCAGGAACCGGCCGACGAGAGCGGAACGACGGCGGTCGACCGGTTCCGGGAGAAGAGCGGAATCGCTGTCTATTCCCTGCTGAGCGTCGGTGATGTCATCAATGAACGCCCCGAGCTTGCGGAGACGTTGCAGTCCCATCTGGAAAGCTTTGCCCTATAAGAGCCGAACACCGAATATCTATGAATCGAACCTTGACGACCTTCTTTGAACATTTGTCGGTGAGGCGAGCGCTTCCCCTGCTGGTTCTTCTCGGGGTATGGATGGGAGGCTGTGCGGAGAAACAGGGGGAGAAAGCTCCGGGCGATTCTGCGGATACGTCTGCGGCGGATACCGGCCTCAGTCCTCTCCCTCCCGATTCGGGCACCTACTCGGTTACCACCACTCCGGAAGGGAGAACCGAGCTTCCCACCTGGAACACGTCGGCGCCGAATCTTTTCATCGACCTGCCGAAAGGCTTTGCGGTCAGGGCCGACAGCGGTCTGGACTACGATGTGGTGTTCGTCTACCGCCGGGACGATCCGGGTGTGGAGGATACGACGCTGCCGGCGATGGCTCTGATGCAGATCGTCCTCTCGGAGCGCTCGATCGGTACATCGGTCCCGTCCCGGAAAGTCGGAACGCGAAAGAGCATGATCGGCACCTATCCCGCCCTCTGGCATCGCTATCGCGATACGACCGTGACGAAATGGGAGTACCGCCAGAACGTTCTGGAGATTCCCCGATACTTCGCCTCGCTCGACCCGGAGAAAGAGGCGGGGAACCTGAACCTCTGGCTCTATGTTGCCGGACGGGATACGGCCGCCGTCGAGCAACTGATGCGGGCGGCCGGAACTCTGGGCATCGCTCCGTGATGAAGGGTGTCCGGAGCATTGCGAAACGTCAACCAACTGCTGCCAACCGAATCGCGTGAATTCTCAGGGATTGCTCGATAATTTTACGTCGTCGACAGATAAAAT
>CBFGQN010000632.1:0-2556 GCA_965650895.1 uncultured Ignavibacteria bacterium
TCACAAACCGTATTTGATATGAGAATTCAGCTACAGAGATTGTTCCCCTTTCTTGTCACCTGTGTTATGTATGGGACGGCTTTCCTGTCGTCAGCCCATGCGCAGACACAGTTTGCCGATTCCTTTTATGTCTCGGTTGTGGAGAAGACCCCGGCCCATCCGTACTACGGAATCGGATTTGACTCGGGATATGCCGTAAACGACATCGAGGGGGACACGCTGGTTCTTGTCAGAGACAGTCTATATGTCTTCAATGTTCGGGAAGCATACAGAAAATTAACGATGCATTTCTATACGATACCAATTGGTGGTACTCAAGGAGTTTATGACGATGAAATCGTCGAACAGAAGTTCATCACACAAGGGATCTGGTATGTCCAACCATCAGATGAAGATCCGGACACTGTCTACTATGCAAGTAGTGAAGAGCCTTGGGCAGGAGGTGTTGTTGTAATCGTTGACTCATTGCCAACCTCAAGTGTAGAGGAGCAGAGAAGCGTGAAAGCTGCCGAGAGCAGAGCTGTCCCGAATCCCAGTGCCGGCATGACGCAGATTGTTTTCACGCTTGATGTGGCAGCGGTCGTGCGGTTTGAAGTGTTCGATCAGCTCGGAAGACGGGTATACAGTAGGGAGACGGTACACATGGAAGCCGGAGACCAGAGTTTTGATATCAATGCCGGAGAGCTTCAGCCGGGACTCTATCACTATCGCATACTGGCAACTTCGAAAGAAGAAGAGAAGGTGATGACCGGCCACCTTCACGTGGTGCGATAATCGGAAGAACAAAATGCTCCTGTAATCATGAAGAAGGTTCGACATCTCTTTCATCTACTCTTCCTGCTCCAGGTACTACTACCGGTGTCGACCCGGGCGCAGAACTCTGCGACGGAGTGCAGAAACGCTCTTCGCGATGCACTACAGTTGCGAAACGCTCCGGTCGATTCCTGCTGTGCGTTCTATCGATCAATGACCTTGACGACCTGTACACGTGCCGGAGATACAGTGAGGACGCAAGCTGTATCGATTGAGGCTGGAGATCTCTATGTCATCCGCTCCGATTCGAGTGAAATGTGGCAGGACTCCGAACTGATGGCGATCATCGATCATCGGCAGCTCACGATTCGGGTGGTCGATATTCGCGGACGGCAGGACGTGCGTGCAACGCGCAGGCACCTACAGGACGTCTTCCCGGATTCATTGATGCGTCATGTACGCAATGTCGCCTGCACAACCGGAGATGCGGAGGATACAAGAGTTGTCACCGGGAGTATTGTTCCCGAGAAGCAGGTCCTTTACGGGATCCGGACTATCACTGTAGAGATTCGTTCGGATGACGAGATCACGCGCTTTGCTGTGGAGCATCCTGTGGGTAGCCATCTCTTGACAACGGAATATGTCGTTGACGAGTTGGACAGAGCCTACCGGGGTATCAGTAACACAAAAACAGTTCGCTCTTATCTGTTCAATACGGATGGAGCACTTCGGACGGACTTCACCGATTACAGGCTTGCCGGAAACAAATAACAGAAGCTTGAAAGGATGCATGAAGGCAATATGCACGTAGAACGGATGAAGAGAATTCTTCTCCTCTACTACTCACATACTCTATAAACCCGAATATCATGGCAACCCCTTGCAACCTCTTCTCCATCCTGTTGGCGACAGTTCTCGTCACAGTATCGCCTGCGTTTGGCCAGCAGACGTCACAGTCGGATTACCCGTTGACACCGGCTGGAGGAGGTAGCTCCGATTCGGCCTTTGTTCCTACGCTTCAATATGTGGAAGCCACTGATAACATTGTGCTGGGTCACAGTGACCTGAGTGTCTCGCCGCCGGCTCAGGTCGGCGTGCTCCCACGCACCGGTACAGTCGGCCTGAATTACTGCAATGATCTTTCGATCCATTCCGGGGCTCTCCGCATCACGCTTGATCTCGGTGATGACTACAATTATGGGGATAGTCTTTTCTCAGTTACAGCCACCTTGCGTATTGAAGGGGTCGATACAGATCCAGGGGGTGGAACTCTCATTGTTTTGGACCCGGTTTCTCTGGTCATCAATCGAGATGTTCCCGAACAGGTCTACTATGTGTCGTTCAGTGGAACCGACTTGGCGAATCACGATCTGATTGATGAGTACCGTGTTATCGTCAACTTCTATCAAGCAGCGTACACAGCGGGATTCAGTACCACCTCCTATATACGGTTAACCGTTCGCTACGATGATGAATATGCGGTCGATCCGATCCGGGTCTCGCCCGATCAGGCCGAACCGATCATCTATCAGGACCTGGCCGGCGGGGTGATAAACGCTGAGGTGACCGACAATCCGGTCCCGTTTGCCTGGCACAACGCGAGCGGATGCAGCGATGAGTTCCCGGCCTATCAGCTTCAGATCCTCCGGCTGTTCAACACCGAGCCTTCCTACGATGACGACGTCGAGCAGGTGAAGGCGACGGTCAACTGGAAGGAGGCAATGACGATCGAGACCGACGGAACGGCCCAGGAGGTGAAGCTGACGATCGCTCAGGGGACCGGATGGTATCTGTGGCGTGCCC
>CBFGQN010000633.1:0-2551 GCA_965650895.1 uncultured Ignavibacteria bacterium
GGATGCGGACAGCGAAGGGGAGGAGGGGAAGTTCTACGTCTGGACCGATGCGGAACTTCGCTCGGCTCTGGATGAGGAGGAATACCGGGCGATCAGGTATCGCTACGGTATTACCGGAGAGGGGAACTTCGAACACGGGAAGAACGTGCTCCACACAACCGGATCGATCCGCGAACTGACCGAACGGCTCGGCATGTCGGCTTCGCAGGTTGAAGGACTGATCGCCTCGGCAAAAGCGAAACTCTTTGAGATCAGAGCCGAGCGGGTTCGTCCGTCGCTGGACCGGAAGATCCTTACCGCCTGGAACGGGCTGGCGATCTCCGGACTGGCAAAGGCCGGAGGAGCGCTCGGCGACCGGACGATGCTGGAGGACGCCGAACGGGCGGCAGATGCGATTCTTGAGCGCCTGACCGTCGACGGCCTGCTGATGCGACGGATGGCCGACGGAGAGGTGAAGTTCCCCGGCTACCTGGACGACTACGCTTTTCTGGCGCAGGGACTGCTCGATCTCTACGAGGCAACGTTCGACGAACGCCGCCTTCGCCAGGGAGATCGTCTGGTCCGCGAAACCCTGGAACGCTTTGCCGACAGAAACGGTGGAGGTTTTTTCATGACGGCCGAGGGGAACGATCCGAACCTTCCGGTCAGAACGAAAAGTGACCATGACGGGGCGGAGCCTTCGGGGAATTCCGTGACGGCGATGAATCTGCTGCGGCTCGGTCGTCTGTTCGACAACAGGGAGTATCGCGAGTGGGCGGAGCGGACGATCCGGCTCTTCACGCAGCGGATCGCCGACTATCCGGACATTATGCCGATGATGGTCTCGGCGGCTCTGGCCCTGACCAGACCTTCGGGAACAATCGTGATCGCCGCATCGGGATCCGACCCGGAAGGGAGAGAGCGACTGATCGGACAGGTCCGGAGGAAATTTCTCCCCTACACATCGGTTGTCGTAACTTCTCCGGTTGAAACCGCCGACCGGATCCACGACCGCCTCCTCCCCTCGCTGGCCGGTATGGGACCGGTCGACGGAAAATCGGTCGCCTATGTCTGCGAAGATTTCACATGCAAGGCTCCGACGACTTCGCTTGATGAGGCACAGAGAGCATCAAACAATCCGGGAGAATGACCATGAGTTTCCACCACAGCATTTCACTATCTCTGATTGTGACGGCATTCGGACTTCTTCAGACCGGTTGCGGTTCTTCGGACAAGGCCGCACTCGCATCGCAGGGAGTCGTCACCGGCACCGTCACACAAGTGCTCCATCACGGTGCATACAATCCGGACGGACCGAACAAGACGGTGACCATGATGCGAGGGCTTGAACTGCAGGTGATGAACGGCGACGGAAAGATCATCGCAAGACCGGTTACCGATGCGGAAGGAAAGTTCCGTCTGGCTCTCCCTGCCGGCTCCTACGTCCTTCTCCCTCCGGAAATGGGAGGAGAAGACGCTCCGACATCGGCCCCCTCCCCGGAACGGATCGAGGTCCACCCGGGCGACAGCCTCGATCTGACGTTCCAGTATGCGATCTTTGCCCCCTGATCCGGTCCGTTCGATCAACATCAGTCAGTCTCTATGTCCATGCAGTTCGGCATCATCGGCAATATCAACAAGGGGGAGACCGCTCCGGCGGTTCTGAAACTTATCGACGCGTTGCGGCGGCGGGGATTCGGTTGGCTTTTGCAGGAAAGATTACGCGGACTTCCGGAACTGAAGGATGCGGGAGAATTTGTTCCGCGTGAAGAGATGCGGGATGTGTGTGATGCGGTGATCGCCTTCGGCGGAGACGGAACGATGCTCTCGGCCGGGAGGATGCTGGCCGGATCGCAGGCGCCGCTGATCGGTTTCAACCTCGGCAACCTCGGTTTTCTTGCGGAGTTTTCGGTTGACGCGATCGATGAGACGATCGACGAGTTTGTCGGCGGAACGTGCAGGATCGTCGAGCGGACGCTCCTTCAGGCGACATTTCCGGAGGAGAGCGGGAAGGAACCGCTGGTCGGACTGAACGACATCGTGCTCGACAAGCGGGAAACACGGCTGATGGTGAATCTGGATGTGACCGTCAACAACGATTTTCTGGGCAGGTATACGGCCGACGGACTGATTATCGCCACGCCGACAGGCTCGACCGCCTACGCTCTGTCGGTCGGCGGGCCGGTGGTCGTCCCCGGCTCCGAGGTAACGCTCCTGGCCCCGATCGCCCCCCACATGCTGACCGCACGCCCGGTGATCGTCCCCGACACGGCGTTGATCGAGATCACACCGATCCGCTACGGAAGGGTCGACGAATCGATCCACATCATTGCCGACGGGCAGAATCATCACTATCTGGAACTCCCCGTAAAAATCACGATCTCCCGTCACCGTCATACCCTCCGCCTTGTAAAAAGGACCTCCCATACCTATTTTGATGTCCTTCGGGCCAAACTCCTCTGGGGAAGACGTCCCTCACTTGAAAACGGCGAGGGTGTAACAGATTCTCCTTCCCGGGGGTCATTCTGAAGTCGGATCGACCGGTCGTCAAGGTCACCCGACACCCGTATCC
>CBFGQN010000634.1:0-2535 GCA_965650895.1 uncultured Ignavibacteria bacterium
TATTCCTAAGTGCGCCACTCCTGATGAACGGAGAGGGGATGAAGGATGCATTGAAGATCGGAGGAACGTTTGTTGCAACGCTCGGCTCATTCCCCATCAAAGAGATCCTTCTGCGAAGAGACCGGATGAAGACTTTACGGATGTTGCGTGTGCGATTCGAAACGACCCTTTCCTCAAGCGCTTCCGAAGCGGAGATCGAGAGTATCAAGTCCATGGTTCTGCGGGCAATCGAAAAAACGCTGGCATGACAATGATTGACGAGCGGAAGATCACTGCCGTTCTTGACGACTTCAAGAAGTTGCAAAGCCGCAGGCTCAGGCAAACTTCTTTCCTTGTGCTGTTGCCGATTCTCGGCGGGATCGTTCTGATCGTTTTTACCTATACTCAGGTCGAAAAGGCACAGAGCAAACTGAATAGTCTGCAACAGGAAATAGAACGGTTGAATGAGGTTGGTGACTCGGTCCGAAAAGAAAATGGACTGGTTCAACAACGATATGAGCGTCTGAATCAACTCTTCAGCGTCTACAACTGGTCACCCGAAAAACTTCAGGGCAGGAATCCCGCCGTTCTTCAGGATGCAATGGCAGGCAATGAGGAGATCCTTCGGATACTTGATTCCGGAACAGATCTCCAGTACGAAACGGTTGCCATCAGGTATTATGTGAAACGGGCTGATGACGGCAGGGTGAAGGATGCTTTGAGAAGTATTGGCTACCGTGACATACTGTTTGATAATGAGAGCTGGACAGGGTGGAAGTCAAACCAGATCAGCTACAGCACGGATTTCCCTTTTGAAAATGTGAAGTTCGTAGCGTATGCTCTGATGAGAGAAGGCGTGGAAATTAAAGCGATCCGGCCCTACTCGCCGGAGTTGCTTCGCAGAGGGAGCAAGAGACATACCATAGAGATTCTCGGAAATCCGGAACTGGACAGCAAGCCCCGGTTGACATTCTCCGAGATTCGGGAGATGTCAGGAAGCAACATCCATTCAGTTGTTCAATAGATTCATGCGTGTAGTTTTCATGGGAACCCCCGAATTCGCCGTCCCCTCGCTTGAGGGAATCGTCGAGGCCGGATATGAAGTTCCGCTGGTGGTGACCGTTCCGGACAAACCGAAGGGGAGGGGACGGAAATTGAGTCCGTCGCCGGTGAAGATCAGGGGGGAGGAGCTGGGCTTGCCGGTGACCACACCGGGGAAACTGCGCGATCCCGCCTTCCTTGAGGAGCTCCGCCGGGCGGAGCCGGATGTGATCTGCGTGGTCGCCTTCCGCATTCTTCCCGAGGAGGTCTTCTCGATTCCGAGGCTTGGAAGCTTCAATCTGCACGGCTCTCTCCTTCCGAAATATCGCGGGGCGGCTCCGATCAACCGGGCGATCATGGTCGGGGAGACCGAGACCGGCGTGACGACCTTTTTCCTGAAGAAGAGGGTCGATACCGGTGACGTGATTCTGCGTCGCCGGATTCCGATCGGGCCGGAGATGACCGCCGGTGAACTCCACGACAGGATGATGATCGTCGGACGTGATGCGGTGATCGAGACGCTGCGGCTGATCGAGCGAGGCGAAGCCGGAACCACACGACAGAATGACGCCGAGGCGACGCCGGCGCCGAAGATCTTCCGTGAGGACTGCCGTATCGACTGGAACCGACCGGCCTCCGAACTGCACAACTTTATTCGCGGACTCTCACCCTATCCGGGAGCCTTCACCATGTGGGGGGATGAGTCGGTGAAGATCCTGCGTTCGGTCCGGACCGATCATGCCGATGCGACGCCGGGGGGGATACGGGTCGAGAAGGACCGATTATTTGTCGGAACGGGGAAGGGGGATCTGGAGTTGCTGGAGGTGCAGCGTGAGGGGAAACGGAAGATGTCCGCAGGGGAGTTTCTGCACGGTGTGGAGCCGGGGACGTTGCGGGAATTTGTGTAGGGAAAATGGTACACGGATTGAACGGATCAGGACGCATTGGCACGGATTCGATCCGTGTTCATTCTGTTGCCGTCCGTCCGATCCGCGTACGATCTTCCTCTCAACTTCCGTTTCGATTTGTTCGCACTCCCTCAGTTTTTACCTCGTAGCACGCATGTTCACACAACTATCCGTATCTTTTGAACCGCACACCCGGCATTCACCCGACAGAGACTGACCGATACGCGGTCACATGAACTAATCGACACAACGACTTCAACGGATTTTATGGAGTCCCAGTCCAGAGTAATGGCGGCCCTGACTTCACAGGTCGGCCGCAAGATCCTCACCGGCATCACCGGTGTCCTGCTTGTCGGCTTTGTTATCGTGCATCTTCTGGGAAACCTCCAGTTGCTTGATCCCGAGCCCGAGCCGTTCAACGTCTACTCGAAAACGTTGCACGATTTCGGAATTCTCCTGTATATCGTGGAGATCGGTCTTGCCCTGACGATTCTCCTGCACGCCTTCATCGGCATTTCCATCTTTATGAAGAAGATGCAGGCCCGCAAACACGGCTACAAAGGGGTGGGAACGAAGGAAGGGGGAATGGGGCGTCAGTCGGTCGCAT
>CBFGQN010000635.1:0-2534 GCA_965650895.1 uncultured Ignavibacteria bacterium
CGGCAAGACCCCGTAATCTCTTCAGACTTTCCTTGAAACGATCGTGCCGGTCGAGCCGGATGCAGATCTCGGCAAACCGGACCAGGGCGGCCACATAGTTGTGGGGGGCTGCGGCGATCCGCTCCGGATGGGCTTCGAGAAGATCGAGGAGATCATGGCTTCGGCGATGCTCCTCCGGCAGGTCCTCCCGGATTTTTGCCCAGATACCGTGCAGATCATGGAACCAGGCCTTCGCCTCGAACGTCAGAGCCAGCGATTCATCCTTCAGCAAAGGATGCTCCATGATCTCCCGGAACGCTTCCAGTCGCTCCGGTCCCCTGACGTTCGCGTTCCGCCGAAGGGCGATGAACATCCGTTGACTCAATCGTCCGTACTCCAGAAAGTTCCGGTAGCGCTCCACCGCATGAAACTCCTCCTCCCTCTGAAGATGCTCGGTCAGTCCCTCCAGATCCATCCGCCGCCGGTAGAGGCTGTTCTCCCAGTGGAGCAGATGGAATCGCATCACGTACTCGTTGTTCCGTTCGATCATGCTCCGTCCCTTCTCCAGAAGCTTCCGGCACTGATCGAAGAGTCCCTTCTCCGCAAGGATCTCAACCGACCGGAACAGGTCGTGGAGCCGGGCCTCCGCCGAGATATCCGCATGGTAGACCCGCAACGCCTTCAGGATCAGATTGTAGAGGTAGTTTTTCGTGTAGGAGAGATTGTTGACGAGACTCTCACCGGCGAACTGCCGGGTGATCGCCTCCTCGTCGTAGACTTTTTGTCGGCTGATCGCATCGAACAGCCGGACATAGTTCTTCTGGCCGCTCCCTCCTGAGGCGAAGACCTTGAAGTAGCGCCGTTCCGAACGGTTCATCGAGGCGATCAGACGGAACAGATCGTCAGAGGGTCGTTTCATGGCTATCGTAAAGACTGCAGGGAATTGCCGGAGGCCCAAGATACGACGGACCGGCTTTTGCGCCGGCCGGTATGGATTTGATGCATCAAATCCATACCCCCTTGTTCATCGAAACGCTTCTCCGTAATATGGTCCCGCAAATCGACGCCGTTCGTTCTTCGCCGCAGGGCACGGGATTATCAGGACCATAATGAAGAGAGCATGAATCCGTACACCCGCCTCTTTGCCGCAGTTGTACTGCTGTTTGTCGTCTGCCTGAGGGTGTCGGCACAGCCGCAGATCGCCTACATTATCCCCGACGTCGGAGCCGAGGGGATGAACACCTATGTGGAGATCATCGCTCCGGTCGGTGCAAAGGGGACGTTCCAGCCCGGTTCGGGGAGCGGGGTGGGGATCTACCCGATTGCGAACATCTCCATCCGCTTCGTCAATCCACTCGATTCAAACCGGATCGTCGTCTCCCCCTGCGTGGTCAGTTGGGAGGGACGGATGCTCTCCTGCCAGTTCTTCGTCAAGCCGGGAGCTCCCCCCGGACCGGTCCCCTTCCGTGTCGTCGTCGACGGCGTGCAGTCGAATACGGACACCTTCTTTATCGTGCAGCCGCAATCGTTCGGAGTCAAGAACGGCGGAGGGATGATCGGAAGCGGCGGCGGCTGGGGGAACCGCTCGAAGCGGGGAGCGATGATCGTCGACAGTATAGTGCTGCGGAGCGGTCTCTATTCCATCGACGTGAACACCGACCCCGATCCCGGAACGCCCGGTCACCAGGGATATCTGCCGGCCGTCATCCTGAGCAAAGGTCCGGTCCGGATCGAACCGGGGGCGGTGATCGACGCAAGTGCGATCGGGAAAAACGGAGGACCGGGGGGGGGCGGCGGCGGTGGGTACGGCGACGACTTTGTTACTCCGATCCCCTCACTTTTCATTCCGGGAGAACGGAATACACCTCTGGGGTCCGGTTTTGCGGGAGGTAAAAGCGATGTTCCTCTTTTTCCAGCACCCGCAAGCAGCTTCGGACAGGGAACCGGCGCCAACGCACGAAGCCTGAACGGAGTCGAAGCAAACAGTCTTTTTACAACAACCTTCCCCACATATGCACGGCTTTACGGCGCAGGCCCCGGACATCCGTTCGATAGCGATGGCCGCAGCGGCGGGGCGGCGGCCGCCACAGGCGGATCCGGACCGGCGGCATTTGGAACATATTACGGCGGGGGCGGCAACGCCACGAAAGGGACCGGACTTCCTGGCTCTCAGGATGCTGTCAGTGGACAGATCATCGGCAATAGGCAGATTGTTCCTCTTCACGGAGGGGGGGGAGGCTCCAGCGGCGGGGTCAACGACAGCGTCGGCGCCGGAGGAGGGGGAGGAATCGCCATCTACTCCCAACTCGGCATTTCCGTTCAGGAGGTCCGGGCAAACGGCGCAAGAGGAGCCGACGGTTGCGGCACGTGCGGGAGTGGAGGGGGTGATGCGGCTGCCGGGGGGGCCGGAGGCTCGATCATCGTCGGAGGAAAACTCGGCGTCGGCATTGCCGAAGCGCAGGCCGCCGGAGGAGCGGCCGGGACGAAAAAGCCTTCGGCCCCCGCCTCCTCGACCAGCGGCGGCGGCGGAGCCGGTCGGTTCCGTCACGACGGAC
>CBFGQN010000636.1:0-2522 GCA_965650895.1 uncultured Ignavibacteria bacterium
CGCCACCGCCAGCGCGTTCAGCGTCCACTCGAACAGAACGCGAAGATAGCCGAAGCGGCGGAAACGGCGGGGAGATTCGTAGACGCGGAACTCGTGGCGGTGGCCGATCTTCCCCTTTGCGGTCAGCCGTCTGTAGAGATCGAAGTCTTCCCCGGCCGCCATGTGCTTCTCGTAGCCGCCGACCGCACGGAAGGGATCGCGGCGGACGATCTGGCATTCCCCCCGTCCCATGCCGAGACCGATCAGGTTCAGCAGCCGGACGTAGTTGTTGAAGAAATTGTGGAAGAGGGAATCGCTCCAGCGGCGTTCTCCCGGAGCGATATAGACCGGACAGGCGAAGGCGACGGTGCCGGGATCTCCTTCGGCGGCAAACTCCACCAGTCCCCTGATGAACGCCTCCCCATCCTGCGGAACCGTGTCGGCATTGATGAAGACCAGAATATCTCCGCGCGCCTGCTCCGCCCCGAGGTTTCTCCCCTCGGCAATCGTCTGCCGTCGCGACTCGACGTGGCGGGCGACGATGTCGGCATGGTCGCGGGCAATTTCCGGCGTTCTGTCGCTACTGCCGCCGTCGCTGACGATCAGCTCGATGCCGCACTTCCGGCGAAGCTCGCGCGGGAAGGTCTGGAGCATCCCGTCGATCAGTTTCTCCTCGTTGAGGGCCGGGACGATCAGACTGATCACCGGGTCGGCAAGGGCGTCCGGTGCGGTCCAGACCTCCGGTTCTCCCGTTCCGCTCTTTGCCGACGAGCGTGAGGCCGCATGTCCGTTGGTCGGCTTGCCGAGATGCAGATTCGATGTGTCGAGTGGATTGCTCAAGATCTCTCCCGGATAAATCGTTCTCTCGCAAAATATCTGAATCAAAAATGGACCGGCCAGGCAAGGTAGAACTTCACCTCCGGCTCGATCTGCAGCGCCGGAGCCGGCCAGTGGAGATAATCCGCCGTCTGCAGAAGCCAGTTGCCGAACGTCCCCAGATCGGGAAGGATCTCCACCAGATCGTAGTCCAGACTGATGAAGAACCGGCGTCCCGGCACCAGCACCTCGTTCCGCTCGTTGATCCGGTCGACGTTGTAGGTACCGTAACCGACCGCCAGCCGGAGCCACTTCGGCCAGCCGAGACTCTCCGGCAGGAAGTTCCCGATCTTCGTCGAGAACCACATCGTCTGCCCGTTGTAGTCGTCGATGATGATCTTGTCGTGACCGCTCCGCACACCCCCCTGATATTCGTCGTTCGGCCAGTAGCTCCACTTGAACTTGAAATTCTGCAGGACCGGGATGTAGTGTTGCAGACTGAAGAAGAGGGGACCGAACGTGTTGGCGTACTGATCGGTCGGGTCGAAGCCGAACGGACTGAAGCCGTCCTCGATCTCCACATAGGTCTGGAACCCGAGTCCGAGAAGCGGTCCGAACCAGCCGGCGACGTCCGGACTGAAGCCGGAGGCGACCAGCGATTCGTAGCCGACGTAGGAGGTGAGGTATCCGGCGTACATGTGTCCCAGCTTGTCGGCCTGGGCGGCGTAGCCCCAGTCGACGGTAAAGTGGAAATCCTGCCGACGATCCGTCCACCAGGCATCCTGCTGATAGAAATGAATCGCCGCAATGATCCCGGCCACCACCGTCCCGGTCAGTACCGTCGGCACCGGACGAATATGCGTGTCGCGGTAGGGGAGATCGCCGGTCAGCGTGTAGCGCGGAGCCTCCGCATACAAATACTCTCCGGGCGAGTAGCGCGGATAATCTTTCGTCGCAACGGTATCGGCGGGGGGCGGAGCTTCCGGATCGGCCGTGGCGGTATCCTCGTTCCCTTCCGTTTCGGTCACCACCTCCATTTCCGGCAAAATCTCCTCCCCGGAAACCTCGGACGTCTGTTCCGGAAAAGATTCCGCAGCAAGGGTATCGACGACATCGGCCGGGATGGACATGGCAAGAGAATCCCGTGAAGGCTCTCCGGCCACCACATCATTGGTCTGGGCACGCAGTGGAGCCGCACACAAAAGAAGCAGAACCGCCCCGGCGCACCATCCTTTCAGAACTATCATGGTATGAAGTTTTCTCACAACAACACGTTCTCAACGTAGCGGCACGAGTGGCGGGAACATCCTGTCAGGATGCTCCGGATATCGGCCTCAACGATGGAATTTACTCTTTTCAGCTATGGAAGGAAGTGCAAAAAACCGTTCCTTTTCTCTTGCCCCGAACGTCAGGAGTTTCCCCCATCGCCGACTTCTCTTCCGGTTCTCTCTTCCGCAACGGGCCGGAATCGGTCCGGAACTTACAAATACTCGGCAACTCCGCCCCGGCAGACCGGCCGCACCGGAGAATACGATGACGCAACCCCGATCCGACCCGAAATTCACACACCGGTCCCCTGCTCTGCGATCCGTCCGGAGAAGATCCATGACGATACCGGACAGAAATCCGGGGAAAACGGTCATATCGGAAGAAGAACCCTACAAAGAACCTATTGTCTCCCGACCCGATACGGGGTAAACTTCCCGCAGTCCAGCCTCCACACACAG
>CBFGQN010000637.1:0-2509 GCA_965650895.1 uncultured Ignavibacteria bacterium
CAAGGCCGATTTCGTGATGCTGATCGGCGCAAATCCGGCCAGCAACCATCCCCGGATCATCACCGAACTTGCGGCGTTGCGAAAGCGGGGGGGGAAGGTCGTGGTGGTCAACCCGATGCGGGAGACCGGACTGGACCGGTTCAACATCCCGTCGAAACCGGGCTCGCTTCTTTTCGGTTCCAGGATCAACGATCTCTACGTTCAGCCCCGTATCGGCGGAGACATTCCTTTTCTGAAAGGAGTGCTGAAGGTGATCATCGAGGAGGGGAAACTTGACGAGGATTTCATTGCCGGTTCCACCAACGGATTTGATCTCCTTCGGATCGAACTGGAGAAGACCTCCCTTGACGATCTGGCAAGTCTCTCCGGCGTCCCGTCCGAAACGATTCGGCAAACCGCCCGGATGTACGGCGATTCCCGCGGTGCGATCTTCATGTGGGCGATGGGAATCACGCACCACGAACACGGCAGCGACAACGTGGCGATGATTGCAAACCTTGCCCTTGCCCGTGGAATGGTCGGCAGGGAGGGGGCCGGTCTGATGCCGATCCGCGGCCACTCGAACGTGCAGGGGATCGGATCGGTCGGGTTCACGCCGTCACTGAAAGAAGGGTTCCTGAAGAAGATGGAGGAACTGTACGGTCTGAAGGCTCCCGAGTGGGAGGGGATGGATTCGATGGGATGTATTCATGCGGCCGAAGCCGGCGAGATCGATTTTGCCCTGATGCTCGGCGGAAATTTCTACGCCTCGAATCCCGATCTCCGTTATGCGGAGCGAGCCCTGTCGAATATCGGAACCACCGTTCACATCAGCACGAAGCTGAACCAGGGGCACGTAGTTCCGCGGCCGATGCGTGACGGTGGGGAGATTATCATCCTCCCGACATTGACGCGTGACGAGGAACTGCAGACAACGACGCAGGAGAGCATGTTCAGCTACGTTCGCCTCTCCGAAGGTGGCATGCGGGGACCGCAGGGAAAACTCCGGACCGAGAGTGATATCGTCACGAGTATCGGGGGACGGTTGCTTCCGGACGGTCCGGTCGATTTCCTTTCGCTGAAAAACCATGACGATGTCCGGCGCGTGATGGCCGGAGTGGTGCCGGGATATGAAGAGGTAGGAAAGATCGGGGAAACGAAGAAAGAGTTTCATGTCGCCGACCGGGTGCGGCACGCACCAAAGTTCAACTTTCCGGACGGACGTGCCCGCTTCCTTGCGGTGGAGACGCCTCGTTTCGATCTTGCCGACGATGAGCTGATGCTGATGACCATTCGTTCCGAAGGACAGTTCAACACGGTGGTCTACGAGGAGCATGATCGCTACCGGAACCAGGCGTCGCGCGACGTGATCATGATGAGTGATGCGGATATCGGTCGGCTTGGATTGCGTGACGGAGAGCGGGTGACGGTGGTTTCGGAGACCGGGCGACTGGAGAACATTCGCATCTCCCGTTACGACGTTTCCTCCGGTTCTGCTGCGATGTATTATCCGGAGGCGAACGTTCTCGTGCCGACCCGGGTGGACGATCGGTCACGGACGCCGGGGTTCAAGAATGTGCGTGTGCGGATTGAGCGGGGGAGTTGACGCCTCGTTCTTCCAGGGTGGAGTGTCTGTTGGATCTCAACACGAAGGGCACAAAGAAACCACCAAGACCAATGCTTCGTGCTCCTGGTGAATTTGTGGTAATCTGTCCGGATGGACCGTCCACTTCGGGAGTACCGGATCGGTGGAGTTGCCACGAAGACCGCAAGGATTCCGCGATTACGTCAGCGGAACGATACACTCAGGGGAATCGTTCCGCGGATTGTTGACGTAGCGGCTGACCTCGTGCGTTTTCATATCGGATGCCGGATAGGGGCGGAGCAGGGCTTCGGCATCCTGTGATCGTGTCTCCCTGTCCAGCCAGATGCCGATATCCTCGGTCGGCAGAATCACCGGCATCCGATTGTGGATCTCCTCCATCAGCTTGTTCGGTCCCGTGGTGATGATCGCACAGGTAACCTGTTCCGAACCGTCGGCGGTATGTCTGTGACTCTGGACTCCGGCCATGGCAAAGATCCCTTCATCTTTCAGCGTAATCCAGTGGGGGTGTTTTTCCTCTCCCTCTCTTTTCCATTCATAGAATCCGTCGGCCAGAATTGCACAGCGGGAATTGCGGAACGCTCCTTTGAAGTACGGTTTCTCCGCCACCGACTCGGCCCGGGCATTGATGACCGGTTTGAATTTCCCGTCATCCTTTGCCCACGACGGCACAAATCCCCATTCCATCACTTCGATCCGGGGTTCCGGATCGGCCACCAGTCCGATCACCGGCCGGCTTGGTGCGATGTTGTAGAGTCGGGGATGCATCAGCTCCTCCGGCAGCTCCAGCTTGAACTGTTCGAGAAAGTCCTGCAAGTCACTGGCAAGTGTAAATCGTCCGCACATAGCTTCTGCTTCGTCAACTAATGTTCAAGTAATGATATTTCCGGGGGAACAGAACTCCGGCTTGACCCGAAGGGCAACGTA
>CBFGQN010000638.1:0-2509 GCA_965650895.1 uncultured Ignavibacteria bacterium
GAGAGCCGGAAGAGGCGTGTAGCGTCCGAAAAACGGCGGGATCGAGACCAGAGCGGCAAACAGATAGGCCGCTACCCAGGCTCCCGGATCGGGATCGTTGAACTGCACCGCCGCAAACAGCCCGAAGAGGAGAGCAACCGCAAGATAGATGAAGCGCATCAGGATGACCTTCTCACCGTTATTGAACTTCGCTTATTGAATCTGAAACTGTAGGACTCTCCTGCTCCGTTCTCCCTTCACTTCCAGCAAATATAGACCGGCGGCAAGTTTTATCGGCGGAATCGGAACCGAGGTTTCCTCCCCGTTCCCGGGGTCAACCTCGGCGACAACTCTTCCGAGGAGATCGGCGATCCGGATCGACACGACGGGATCGTCTCCCTGCCAGGAGAGAGTTGCCGGTTTGTCCGAACCGAGCGGATTCGGAAAGAACTGAAGCGGGAGAGATGTTCTGTTCTTTCGATCCGCTCCAACCGAAGAGACCGCAAATGTATTGACCGAATCGATCCACCGGTAGGCTCGTGAGAGGATAGCATTGCGATCCGGAAAGTCGATTGTGTGACCGACTCCGGAGAGGGGAAGAGCAAACAGCACGACCTGGTTCTCCTCCAGCAACTCCAGCGCGGGATGAAAGCGTGTCTGCCGACTGTCTTCGGTCCCGTGAATGACATAGAAGGCCTCGTTCCGCGCATTCCCCATGACGGCCTGAATATCGGCCCTCCCGTTGATTGCCGCCCCGATCGGAATATATCCCCCGAACCGACCGCTGTTCGCCAGACTGTAGAGATAGGTTGCACGTCCGCCGACGGAAAACCCCATGACATATTCCCGCCGGGTGTCGACCGAATACCAGGACTCCGCCGAATCCAGAAGAGCGGTCGCAAGCAGCGTGTCGATCTCTTCACTGATCACATTCCCGTCGGGACCGCCGTCCGGACAGATCAGGATCAATCCGTTGGCCTCGGCAAAAGCGATCAACGTATCCCGCCATACCTTTGCGTCCCAGCGGAGCGTGTTGAACGGATGCAAGGCAAGCATCAGCGGATGGGATTCCCCCGTTCCGTAATTCGTCGGCAGATAGATCGAGTAGTTCCGGGTGAGACCGTTGATCGTGAGCGTTCCGTCAACCGTCTCCCCCTTTGCCGAGGCGACCGCAAGGACAAAGAGAAGAGCAAGACCGAACGCAGAGTGAAGTCCTCTGCTCAGCCACCTTCCGGTGGTCCTGTCGCCTCCGCATAACGATCCTTCCATGTTCGCTTCCTGTAATTTCACGTATTAATTTTCGCGGGCGGAAATCGTTCCGATGTTGGAACAACAAATCCCCTTACATTCAGCCGGGAAGATACAACGAAGCAGAGGAAGGATTTGCTATGACGCCACTTCGATGGATGATCTACGGAGCCTACGGATTTACCGGAAAACTGATTGCCCGGGAAGCCGTTCGTCGCGGTTATCATCCCCTGCTTGCAGGGAGAGACCGTGAGAAGCTTCTTACCCTGGGAAACGATCTGATGTTGCCGGTAAAACAGTTCTCCCTGTCGCCCGAGGCATCTCTTGAACGGGAGCTGGAAGGGGTTGATCTGGTCGTGAATATCGCCGGACCGTTCGTGGGAGTGGCCGAACCGCTGGTCTCCGCCTGTCTGCGAACCGGGACGCACTACATCGATACGTCGGGGGAACGGGATCACTTTCGCTATATCTACGAGCAGGATGCCGAGGCTCGCAAACAGGGAGTGGCTCTGATCCCCGGTTGCGGCTTCGACGTCATCCCGACCGATTCGATCGCCGCCTGTCTGAAGGAACGCCTTCCGGAAGCCGTTCATCTGGAACTTGCGGTCGATTCGCTTGCACGGCTGAGTGCCGGAACGGCAAAGGCGGCAATGGGAGTGATTGCAGAAGGAGGATTCGTCAGGGTAGACGGGGGGCTGCAACCGAGACCGATCGGCCGGTACGGGCCGAACGTCCGCTTCCACCGGGGAGAGCGGCGGACAATACTGGCTCCGTTCGCCGATCTGGAGAGTGCCTGGCGAACAACGTCGATCCCGTCGATTTCCACCTACCTGGCACTCCCCCCCGGACTGGGAGGACTGGGTCGGCTTGGGAATGCGGCCCACAGACTCCTCTCGCTTCGTCCCGTTCATCGTCTGGCCAATGCCGTCATCGATCTGACGATGAAAGAGAAAGAAGCCTCCGAAGAGGGTTTCGCCTCGATCTGGGGACGGGTAACCGACCGGAACGGAAGGAGCGTCGAATGCTGGATGCAGCTCCCCGAACCCTATCATTACACCGCCTTCGCCGTCCTCAATGCTGTGGAACGGTTGACCGAACATCCGGTCGCCGGAGCGCTGACACCGACACAGGCATTCGGACCGGACTTTGCACTCTCGATTCCCGGAACGGTACGGCAGGAGCGGTTGCCTGTTTGAGTGTGGGAGAGTCCAGGAGTCGGGAGTCAAGAGTCGGGTAGCCGACGGGTTCATCCCGGCGGTCCGGCGAAGTCGAGGAGTCTGAA
>CBFGQN010000639.1:0-2504 GCA_965650895.1 uncultured Ignavibacteria bacterium
GAACCACAGGAGTTGCGACGGGTGATCAGCCAGGAGACCGCTATTGCGGTTCGGCGGATGCTGGTTGATGTTGTGGACAACGGTACCGGAGGAGCTGCGCAGGCGCGGAGCATTCAGGTTGCCGGAAAGACCGGTACGGCGCAGATACTGCACGAGGGGAGCTACGGGGGGAATCGCTACAACGCCTCCTTCGTCGGCTTCTTCCCGGCGGATGATCCGGAGATCGTGTTGCTGGTGCTGCTGAGCGAACCGAAGAACGGATACTACGGCGGCCAGGTTGCCGCGCCGATCTTCGCCTCGATCGCCCGGCGGATCATCAACGCCACCATGGTCGATGAGAAGCCGGCAATGGTGCAGGTTGCCGATGAGTCGGATGAAGGGGCGGAGGAAGATCAGGAGAGCGAAGTCGATAACGTCGTGCAGGTTGTTGTTCCCGATCTGCGGGGACTCGAGCGTGAGGGTGCTCTGCGGATCGCTCTCTCCCACCGTCTGAAAATATCGGCGACCGGCCAGGGAGATCGTGTGCTGAAACAGCAGCCGGCTCCGGGAGCATCGGTCGACCCGCGAGGAGTGATCCATCTCCACTTCGGCGATGTAGAGGAATACGGGATCGTTCCGGACGTTCGCGGAATGACGACCAGACGGGCCCTGGCGGTTCTGAACGAGTTCGGATTGCATCCCAGAGTTTCCGGAAAGATTGGCGGAGTGATCGGAGAACAACATCCTTCCCCCGGCACTCGGGTGAGTCGGGAAGGGGAGCGGATCGTACTGAAATGCCGGTGATTCCGGTATCGATCCCACTCACAGTCGGAGGGAGAGCTTCGGCAACGGAATGTTGTTGCAAGGCGACTCGAGATCAACAGGCATAATCGTATCAGACAGACATATCAGACAGAGACAACGGCAAATCGCAGAGAGAAGGAGCAAAGGTATCCGGAGTGAAGTCCCTGACATCCATACTGACCGTACTGACCGAGGTCATCGCCATTCGCGGAGATGTCGAGCGGAACGTGCGCGCCCTCAGGTACGACAGCCGGAACGTGGGGAAGGGAGATCTGTTCGTGGCGGTCAACGGACCGGACGACCGGGCGCTCGGGTTTGTCCCCGACGCTATTGCTGCCGGAGCAGAGACGATACTGCTGGACGATCCGGAACACATGCCGGAGAAGGCCGAAGGGGCCACGTGGATACTTGTCCGTGATGCCCGCAAGGCAATGGCCGAGGCGGCCGCCTTCATGTTCAATTATCCGATGCAGGACCTGACGCTCTACGGGGTGACCGGGACAAACGGCAAGACGACTACCGCCCATGTGCTCCGCTCGATCCTGAACGGACACGGCGAGCCGACCGGTATGATCGGTACGCTCGGTATGACGATCGAAACGACAATGCCGACCGGCTACACCACGCCCGAGGCGCCCGAACTGATGAGTATGCTGGCGGAGATGAAGCTCGCCGGAATGAAGAACGTGGTGATGGAAGTCTCTTCGCACGCTCTGACATTGAAACGCGTAGACGGACTCCGGTTCGCCGGAGGAATCTTTACCAATATCACGCAGGACCATCTCGATTTTCACACAACATTCGAGGACTATCTCAATGCAAAGAAAAGCTTCTTCGACCGACTCGACGCACATGCACATGCAGTGGTCAACATCGACGACGTACACGGAACCGCAATGGCACGCGACAGTCATGCCGCGATCATTCGATATGGATACGGAGCAGATGCCGACCTCCGCATCAGTGACGCCGATCTCGCTCCCGACGGTTCCTCCTGGATCGTAACGGTCTCCGAATCTCTCGGCGGAGGGAGCCTGGCGCTCCGTTCGTCGCTGCCGGGGAACTTCAATGTGATGAATATCACCGCAGCGTGCGGACTGGCCATTGCCGCAGGAGTTGATCGCGGGGAACTTCCCGCTCTCGTCTCGCTGCTGCAACCGGTTCCGGGACGAATGGAGACGATAGCTCTGCCGAAAGGGGGGACCGCTGTGGTCGACTATGCCCACACGCCCGATGCCCTGAAGATGTTGCTGGAGACGACTCACGACTTTCTCGGATCGGGACGATTGCTGGTCGTCTTCGGTTGCGGAGGAGATCGGGATCGGGGGAAACGACCGATGATGGGGGAGATCGCTGCCGGACTGGCCGATCATATCTACCTGACCTCGGATAATCCGCGGAACGAGAAACCGGAGTCGATTATCGACGAGATCGCCGCAGGAATTCCCTCCGGCAGTGTCCCGGTTGAGCGGATCGTCGATCGCCGCCGCGCCATCGAGGCCGCGCTGCAGGAGGTGACGGCCGATGATATTCTGGTGATTGCCGGAAAGGGACACGAGACCTATCAGATCATCGGCTCCGAACGACGCGATTTTGACGATCGAGAAGTCGTCAGAGAATGGAAGAGCAAGACAAGTGCAGATTCACGGGAACAGAACCGGAATACAGGCAGATGAGAAATACTACTGTTCAGCACCTTCTTGATATTCTGAACGGAGAAT
>CBFGQN010000640.1:0-2503 GCA_965650895.1 uncultured Ignavibacteria bacterium
GGGCGGTGGTGATCGCAAAACCGTACTTGCCGGTTGACGGGTTGTACTCGAAGCAGATCAGGATCACCTGGTCTGCCAGCGACCCGATCTTGTTGTTCGATGCCTCCACAAGTCCCAGTTGCACATCCTGCGGATCGAACTCGACCCCGAAGAAGTATCGCGAGACTTTTCCGGTCGGCGTCAGGAGCATGATCGCCGCCGAGTGGGCATACTGTCCGGTCTCCTCGTCCCGCTCGTACTTGAACCCGACCTGCTCGGCCAGCTTCGCCACCGACGCGCTGTCGCTTGTCAGGAAGTGCCAACCCTTTTCGGCACCATCGCGATTGAACAGCCGGATGAAGCTTTCCCGCTTCATTTCCGCAACGTCGCTCGACTCGGTATGGTCGAAGCTGATCGAGACGATGTTGTAGTCTTCTCCGACCTCCGGTTCCACACCTTTGAGAGTGCGAACCGTACCGTTCAGGATCTGACCGCAGAGCATCGGGCAGCCGTAGTAGACCAGCGTCAGGATCACCGGCTTCCCTTCTTCAAAGTAGTCGCCGAGCCGGACCTGTTTGCCGTTCTCGTCGGTGAACTGCAGATTCAGGTCCACCTGCTGATCAAGCTTCTGCTCGATCTGGATATTCTTCGTCAGCGTATCGAGCCGTTTGTCCTGCTGTGCCTGAAGTCCGCTCCAGACGAGCGGCAGCAGAAACAGGACAAGGATCGCCGTCGGCAAACAACGTGCGCGGCGACTGTGTGCAATTCGATATTCGGTTGTCAATTCAGTCATAGTATCACCGGAT
This sequence comes from uncultured Ignavibacteria bacterium, assembly GCA_965650895.1. Lineage (GTDB taxonomy): Bacteria > Bacteroidota > Ignavibacteria > OLB7 > OLB7 > JAGWAZ01. Next base: position 786 of record CBFGQN010000640.1, read on the forward strand.
CTTCAATAAAACGGAACGTCTGCATCCTCAACGTCCCTTTCCGTTCCCGTCGATGCGCTTCCGGTGTTCTTCTAATTGGTCGAAGTCGTATCGGGTTCGGCCTGCGTTTCGGCGGCAGCCGGAGCCTCGGTAGTCGTGGTCGGCATTGCCGCCGTAGCTTTTGCCGAATCTTCGGCGGTCATCACCCGGTAGGGGAGACCTTCGCTGACGACCGACTTCATCGCCTCCTCGATCGGCATCGAGTTCGGCGTTTCCCCTTGCAGACTTGAATCCACTTTCTCCACATAGTGCGTCAGGTCGACATGGGGAGAGACCTGTACTTCGGGGCCTGGGTTGTTCCACCCGTCGACGGCGACCGGAGAGAGAGGGGGAGTGTTCTGCTCGTGGTTCGATTCGAAGAGCTTCAGCATCCCGTACATCGAAATGTAGGAGACCGCGACGATGGCGACCAGTCCGATGATGAACTGGACAATCGCCCGGAAGTTCAGGTCACGATACTGCGAATGGTCGTGCAGGTGCCCGTCCGGAATGTGGGAGGAAGCGCTTCCTCCCGATCCCTGGTGCCCGTGACCATGCGAGATATGTTTTGCGTTCTTTGTCATGATTGCACTCTTTTCTGAGCGTTAAGCTTTTACGGCGGCCGGATGCTCGTCGATGACCGGTTTCGCCCCTCTCATGCGGGGGTCGTGCGCCGGAAGGAGGGGCTCCTTCATCTTTGCCAGTCCGTTCAGGAACAGCCAGAGCCAGAGTCCGCCGATACCGAGGAAGGTCGCGAAGTCCAGCCAGTGGATGTTCAGACCTTCGGCATGTCCGACTTCCTGAAATGCCGGCTTGATCTGCCAGAACATGTCGATGAAGTGGACTGCAAGGATATAGATGGCCATCCTTTTCAGATGCTGCGGGTTCCGCTTCCACTTCCGCTGGATCAGGATAAGGAAGGGGACGATGAAGTGGAAGATCAGCAGTCCGTATCCGATGTATTCGTTGACGCCCGTGGTCCTTTTCAGGAACCAGCCCGCCTCCTCGGCGATGTTCGCCGACCAGATAATCATGTACTGTGAGAAGGAGACGTAGGCCCAGAAGACCGTCAGGGCGAACATCAGGTTGCCCAGGTCGTGATATGTTTTCGTGTCCAGATACTTCGAGAACGGAGCGTATGGGGAACTGCTGACGGTCATCACGTTGCTGAGAGCGATCGCGCTGATCGCACCGCCGATCATGAAGATCACACCGTACATCGTCGAGAACCAGAAAGGCTCCAGCGACATCATCCAGTCGGTCATCGAGAAGTTCACCGTCAGCATGAACAGGACAAGTCCGCCGCCGCTCAGCCGCTGGATGGTCCGCATGTTCGAGAGGCTTGTGTCCAGCGTCCGCTCTTCTCTGAGCAGAAGCCGCCGCAGCGTCATCGTCAGGAAGATCCAGAAGAGGAAGTAGAAGGCGAGCCGGGCGTACCAGAAGGGTTCGTTCAGGTAGAACGACTTCAGGTCGAGCATGTGATGTTCCGAGGCCGACAGATGTTCCGGGTGCATCCACTTGCCGTAGAGGACATCCGAGCCGATGATGATCGGCACGATCAGCAGGGCCATCAGGATCAGCGGACTGAGTGCGCTCCCGTTGAACGTTCCGGCCTGCAGGAACCGGCGGATCGTGAATCCCCACTTGCCTGCGGTCAGGTTGTGCAGAAGAATCCAGCCGATCATGCCGAGCGTGATCGT
>CBFGQN010000641.1:0-2492 GCA_965650895.1 uncultured Ignavibacteria bacterium
CCGTTGATGCCGTTCCCGGCAACCCAGGCCTCAAGGGCCGCCGGATCCGGATAGTCCTCCGGGATGTGGTAGGCCAGGTTGGCACACTCGATCGAGTCGTACTCGCTTGAGACGTACTCGAGATCGTAGAACTCGTACTCCATCGGATAGGAAGAATCCTCGTGGAAGTAGACCGCGTATTTCCAGCGGTCGTTCCGGACCATGCGAATCCGGTTCGGCGCCAGGACCACGTTTCGCTGGTTGGCCGAACTTGCCCGGATGTCGTCGAAGGTGAAGAGGATGTTCTCCTGCGTGCTCTCGGTCTCGCCGGTCAGCACCTTGTGGTAATCGTGTCCCTTCAGGTTCAGATCGTCCGGCACCTCGATGCCGGTAAAGCCGATCAGCGTCGGGAGCATGTCGAGCAGAGAAACCATCGACTTCGAGGTGACCCCCTGCACTCCGAGAAGCGGGCTCGACCAGATCATCGGAATGCGGATCGTCTCCTCGTAGACGTTGAACGCCTTCTGGCGCAGACCGCCGTGAGCAAGCCCCATCTCGCCGTGATCCGACGTCCGGATGATCACCGTCTCCTGGAACCGGTCGGTCGGGTTGCCGTTGCGATCCATGAAGAGATCGAGCAGCTTGTCGATCTGCAGGTCGATCTTGTGAACCAGATTGGCGTAGAAGTTGATGTAGTTCCTCGGACCGTTCGGTATACCGTTCAGGTTTCCGAGCGATGCGAAGAGAGAGACCAGCAACTGCCACTGGGCGGTCGGCTTGTAGTTGGTCCGGAGATTCTCGGCCATGCTCGGGGGCGTCTCCAGCGGACCGTTCAGGATCTCATCCCGATAACCGTAGTTGAATCCGTTCGGATAGGAAAGGACATCGTGCGGATTGACCAGCGAGAGGACCAGAAGATAGGGACGCGGGTCATCGTAATTCTCGATGAACTCGATCGCCTCCTGAATATATCGCTCATCGTGGTTTGCAAATCCGGCACCGAAGTTCTCCGGCTTCGTGTCCTCACCGGCATCCGGTGGTTGCCATCCCATGAACCCGAACAGGCCGACCTCCGCCGCCGTCAGGTTATTCTCCGTATCTCCCTTCGTGTTCCCCTTGCTCATATGCCACTTCCCGCGATACTGTACGTTGTAGCCGGCAAAGTAGAAGAGATTTGCCAGGTTCGGGAGCGTCGGATCGAGCGTCGGCTGGGCGACGGAGAAGGGACCGCCGAAGGAGAGGGTTTGCGTGACGCCGTGCTCGGAAGGATAGAGGGAGGTAAAGAGCGTGCTCCGACTGGGAGAACACATACAGGTATTGCAGAAGGCATTCTCGAACTCGATGCCGTTTTTCCTGAGTCGCCGGTAGGCCGGCAGATCGAACTTCGCCATGTTCTCGTGGAAGAGCTGCGGCGCCCGCTGCTGATCGGTCATGATCAGAATAATGTTCGGCTTTTTGGACATAGGTCTCCTCTGTTGTTGGAGGTTGGATTTATGGTAAAGAACGCTATGCGTAGACATAGCCCATTTCGGTTGTGCGCAGAACGTCCGCGCCGGTCATGCTGCGGGGCGTCCCGTCGTCGTCGATGCGGAACGGTTTCAGATCGGCGCTCTCCACGGAGGCGGGAGCTGAGTAGTCGTCGTATCGTTGCTGCCACTCGTCCCAGAACCGGTCCAGATTGCAATGGCTGAACCAGAAGACCGGATCGAACGCCGTGGTCGGTGTGCTGCGCGAACTGCCGCCGAGCCAGATGTGGGTAAATATATCGGCTTTCCAGATGGAAGTGGAGAAGGTCACGAAATCATCAAACGACAAAGCCGTTCCGGCCAGACGGGCCGTCTCGGCCAGCGCTTCCGGGGGCATCGGCTGCCGGAACGTGTGGAGGGGCTCGGTCCACTCGGCACGATACAAAGGGTTCGGTTGATGCTCGTCGGTCACCGGCGAGGCGACGATTCCGGGAAGTCCTTCCTGCCGCGACGCCTCAGACGTATAGTCCCAGTACGGGAGCGTCACTCCGGGAACGGATTTGCCGAGCAGAAGCTCGAACTCGTTGAAATACGCCCGCGCCCAGGGAAGGAAGAGAAGATCGTTCTGCTGTGTGTGACCGAATCGCGTGAGGATTCCGGCAAACTGCTGGTACTCCCGACTTTCGTAGAGGAGCGTGAAGGCCTGCCGGAGATCGGCGACTTCCTCCTGCGAGAGATCGAGGATGTTCTTTCTGACCCGTAGTTCCGATGGTTGTTCGTTACCTGCCATTCCTGTTGTGTGGTTGTTTGCGGTGAATGGAATACCGTTCCATGAAATGATCTTTTCATCTCGCCGTAAATATGCGGCAAGATGATCTCGAAAGAGGTACTACTTTCATACTACTTTCCGGTTTCCCTGCTCCTACATGGGGCGGATCGGAAACTGTCGACATGTCTCTTCCGCAGCAGACCGCGCCGCTCCCTGAGAAGGTGTCTTAAAAGTAGCCTGTGTGCTCTGTGGTCTGAGCAGTCACAGAGAAGTATCAG
>CBFGQN010000642.1:0-2489 GCA_965650895.1 uncultured Ignavibacteria bacterium
TTCCCCCTCCAGTAATGCCGGATAAGGCGATCCAGGAACTCCTGCGTCATGCCGGTAATCCGCTTTTTCATTTTATCGGCAAATATGCGCAGGAAGGCTTCCGCCAGCAGGGGGATATCTTCCCGACGTTCCTCAAGCGAAGGAAGATGAATGCTGAACGTTGAAAGCCGGAAGTACAGATCCTCTCTGAATCGTTGCGTCTCCGATTCCTTCTGCAGATCCCTGTTCGTAGCCGCAATGATACGTACGTCGACGGTGGTTTCTTTCGTATCTCCGACTTTTATAAACGATCCGGTCTCCAGAACGCGCAGCAGTTTCGCCTGAAGTTCAACGCTCAATTCACCGACTTCATCAAGGAACAGAGTTCCGCGATCCGCCTCCTCGAAGAGTCCCTTTCGGTCACGAGTTGCTCCGGTAAAAGCCCCCGCCCGATATCCGAACATCTCGCTCTCGAGGATGTCGCGACCGATCGCACTGCAATTGACGGCCACAAAGGGCTCTGCGCTTCTTCGACTTTCAACATGAAGGGCACGAGCGAAGACCTCCTTACCCGTTCCTGTTTCTCCGGTCAATAACACTGTTGCATCGGTCGGAGCCACGCGACGCCCCAGATCTACGGCTTTGAGAATCGCGTCCGATTTCCCGGTAATCGTCCCGAACCCGTATTGATACCGAACACCCGACACCATTTTACTGAAACGATACTGCAGACGGGCTTTCTCCGCCGCCCGGCCGATTACATCAGGAAGCTTTGCATTATCATTCCCTTTCACCAGATAATCGAACGCACCGTTTTTGATGGCGCGAACACCGTCGGAGATGTTGCCGAAAGCCGTCAGGCAGACGACTTCGACTTCCGGATACCGGGCTTTCAGAACCGCAGTCAGCTCTACCCCCCCGACATCGGGTAATCGAATATCGAGGAGGACGACTTCGAACTCCTGCTGCTCCAGCAGGCGAAGTCCGGCGCTCCCCTTATCGGCCGTCTCCACGTGATGTCCCTGAATTTCCAACGTCTCGGCCAGCAGCCTGCGCAGATCGGGTTCGTCGTCTATGATGAGAATGTTTGCCATGACCGGAAAATCCGTCGGATGCCGTGCGGCTATCCGGATAATCGGCGAATAATATAGGAAGAATCGCTTTCGAGACACCGAAAAGCCAGCGCGGGAAGGAAGGCGGTCTGACTTTCAGACCCCGTACTTCTTCATCAACTCATACATCGTCGAGCGGCTGATCTTCAGTCGCGACGACGCCTCCTGGACATTCCCTTCGGTCATCTCCAGTGCGTGGCGTACCGCCTGCTCCTTCAGTTCCTCCAGCGGGATGATCTCGTTCAGTTCGTCGAAGACCGAGGGTTGCGGCAGCCCGGCATCCTCTCCGTCGGAGAACGATTGCACGGAAATCGGCAGGTCTTCCGGTGTGATCGCCTCCCCCTCGCAGAGCAGCACCCCCCGCTCGATCGCACTCTCCAGTTCCCGCACATTCCCCGGCCAGGGATAACGGTGGATCATCTTCAGGGCACTCTTGCCGATCCCCTTCACATCCTTTTTCTCACGTTCGGCAAACTTCACCAGAAAATGTTCCGCAAGGAGGAGGATATCGGCGCGGCGCGCGCGGAGCGGAGGCAACTGGATCGGAAAGACGGCAAGGCGGTAGTAGAGATCCTCGCGGAAATTTCCGTCGCGCGAGGCTTTCAGCAGGTCCCGGTTCGTGGCCGAGATGATCCGCACATCGGCCTCCATCGTCCGGTTCCCCCCCACTCGCTCGAAACGCCGTTCCTGAATCGCCCGGAGAAGTTTCGCCTGCAGATTGATCTCCATCTCGCCGATCTCGTCCAGAAAGAGCGTCCCCCCGTCGGCCGCCTCGAACTTCCCGATCTTCCTGTCGACCGCTCCGGTGAAGGCCCCCTTTTCGTGGCCGAACATCTCGCTCTCCAGCAGATCTTTCGGGATCGCCGCACAGTTGACCGCCACGAAAGGCCCGTCGGCACGCTTCCCGTTGTAGTGAATCGCCCGGGCGATCACCTCCTTTCCCGTTCCGCTCTCCCCCTGGATCAGAACCGATATATCGCTCCCCTTTGCCTTGTCAACCAGCCGGAGGACCGGATCCATGGCCGTGTCCTGCGTGACGATCGAATCGTAGTGACTCTTCGAGACAAGCCGGCGGAGCTCCCCCACCTCCCGCTTCAGCCGGTGGATCTCCAGTCCGTTCCGGACGGCATTCTCCAGCTTCGTCAGGTCGATCGTCTTCGGGAAGTAATCGACCGCCCCAAGCTTCAGCGCCTCGACCGCCACCTCGATCTGTCCCTGCGCCGAAAGCATGATCACCGGCAGATCCGGACACCGTTGCTTGATCTCCCGCAGCGCCTCCAGTCCGTTGATCCCCGGCAACATGATGTCGAGGATAATGAGATCGGGATCGTTCTCCAGCGCCTCAAGGCAGGATTCGGCATCGCCGAACTGTTCCATCCGGTAGCCCCACTTCGTCAC
>CBFGQN010000643.1:0-2482 GCA_965650895.1 uncultured Ignavibacteria bacterium
GACAAGGAGACACCGGTCGACCATGCCCGGGTTTTTATCCGGACGGTCAGGGAATTTTCTCATTCGGTGTCGGCCGTTTAGCGTACACAGAGTTTTTCGGGATGGCCTTGTGAAAGAGGCCGGAATTCCCCAGCTTGTTCGGCGATTGTGGTCTGATTCAGAGTAACCCGTCAGGGATCTCTTCGGCTTGAACTACTCGCGCCGTAGCGGCACTTCGCAATTGTTCAAATCTATCTGCCGTGTCGGCCCTCAGATACCGGCGGAAACGTATCAGGAATTTTCTCGGGAGCGGGTGTGCATCACGATATCTGGTGGTGGATAGGATTCCACATTCTTGTGATAGGACTTCTTGCTCTTGACCTCGGAGTTTTTCATCGGGACGCTCATGAGGTCAAGCCGAAAGAGGCTGCCATCTGGAGCGTGATCTGGATTACCCTCTCTCTTGCCTTCAATCTTTTTATCTACCTCGAGTGGGGGGCAAAGGCCGGAACGGAGTTCCTGACCGGCTATCTGATCGAGAAATCTCTCTCGGTCGATAATCTCTTCGTGTTTGTCCTGATCTTCGGTTACTTCAAGGTTCCTCCGCGCTATCAGCACCGGATTCTTTTCTGGGGAATTCTCGGCGCCCTCTTCATGCGGGCATCGCTGATCGGCATCGGTGCATTTCTGTTGGAACGGTTTCACTGGGTCATCTATATCTTCGGCGCCTTTCTGGTCTTCACCGGCATCCGGATGGGACTGGACAAGGGGCATGATGTAGAGGTGGAGCATAATCCGATCATCCGTCTGCTTCGCAAGCGGTTCCCGGTGACCGAGACCTATCACGACCAGAAATTTGTCGTCAAGCAGTTCGGCAAGACGTTCATCACGCCGATGCTTGTTGTGCTGGTGCTGATCGAGAGCACCGATCTGCTGTTCGCGCTCGACTCGATACCGGCCATCTTTGCAATCACGCACGATACCTATATCGTCTACACCTCCAACGTCTTTGCCATTCTCGGCTTGCGGGCGTTGTATTTCCTGCTGGCCAATGTGATCACGAAGTTCTACTACCTGCGGTTCGGTCTGGCATTTATTCTGGTCTATATCGGCGTCAAGATGTTGTTGACGTTTTTCGACATCCACATCGACACGGTAATCTCCCTGAGCATTGTCGGAGCGGTTCTTGTCCTCTCCTCTCTCATTTCAATCCTTTTTCCCCGGAAGCAGGAAGGGCTTCCGGAGGGAATTCCTGCAAACGGCTCCGGTCTGTTCAGTCCGGACGGACAGGACATATCGGAAAGGGAAAGTGCTTTGCTTCGGGGAGAAGTGAGCGAAAAAGAAAAGGGAGAAGCGGAGGAAACCGGAAAGGGGAGATAATTCTGTAGTGGTCTGTAGTTGTTCCAATCCAATTGCATTGCAAGGTACATGACTGAAGAGATTCAACAGCGTATAGAAGAACTGTCATCTCTGACCGGGGAAGATTTTCCGCGTGAAGAGGCACAGGAGCTCTTTGCAAGACTCAGGGAAGGATTGAATCGCGGAGAGATCCGGTCTGCCGAACCGGATGGATCCGGTGGGTGGCGGACGAACACCTGGGTCAAGCAGGGAATTCTGCTCGGGTTTCGGGCCGGGGGATTGAGCGATGCCTCGATCGGCGGTTTCCCCTTCTTTGACAAGGAGAATCTTCCCCTGCGAGCGATTTCGATTGCCGACAATGTCCGGCTTGTTCCGGGAGGGTCAGCGATCCGGGATGGCGCCTACGTGGCTCCCGGGGTGATCTGTATGCCGCCGATGTACATCAACATCGGTGCCTATGTCGACAGCGGGAGCATGGTCGATTCCCACGCACTTGTGGGGACGTGTGCGCAGATCGGCAAGGGGGTTCATCTGAGTGCCGCCGCCCAGATCGGCGGGGTGCTGGAACCGGTCGGCGCCAATCCGGTGATTATCGAAGATGAAGTGCTGGTGGGAGGAAACTGTGGGGTGTACGAGGGGACGATCGTCAGGCGGCGGGCGGTGCTGGCCGGAGGGGTGGTTCTGACCGCCTCGTCGCGAGTGTATGATATGGTCAACGGAACAATCATCAGCGGATCGGCCGATCTGCCTCTGACCATACCGGAAGGGGCGGTGGTGGTGATGGGGAGTCGGCAACTCCGGGGAGCATTTGCCGCCGAGCATGGACTTTCGCTTGCGACGCCGATCATCGTCAAGTATCGCGATGACAAGACCGATGCCAAGACTGCGATGGAGGAGGCGTTACGGTAAAAGAGAGCGAGTTGCCCGACGGGAACAAACAAAAAAGCCGCTCGAGAGTGTCGAGCGGCTTTTCTTTTAACGGTATGCTGCTGTGCAGGCGGACCGAACCGTTTATCTGTTTTTCAGTTCCTGAAGCTTCCTTCGCTGGTCGGCAGTCAGGACGGCCAGATAATCTTTCTTGAACTTGTTCAGGAGCAACGTCAGGGAAATCTCCTCATCGGCTATCTTTTCCAGCACTTTCTTG
>CBFGQN010000644.1:0-2480 GCA_965650895.1 uncultured Ignavibacteria bacterium
CCAGCCACTTGTCGTTGTTCAGCGTGGTCATCTCGTCCTGGAACGTGACGACGCAGCCGGGGAGGATCCCCATCTTTTCCACTTCCTCTTTGGAGTCGGCGCCGACGTCGATGAAGAGCTTCTTCACCTCCGGCGCTCCGTTGTTGCTCTTGTCCCGGACGTGAATCGCCGGCCAGCCGAAGACGCCGGGAACGATTCCCTTGTCGGTGTAGATGTTCACCCGCTTCGCCGGCGCGATCTGCGGATCGGAGCCGCCGTTCTGCGTCACCGAGATATACCCCTTCTCGTTGATGTAGCTGACGAACCAGGAAATCTCGTCGGCGTGGGCCTCGATCACCACTTTGTATTGCGCCTTCGGGTTGACCACACCGACCACCGTGCCGTAGGCGTCGCTGATGTAGTCGTCGATCCAGGGGCGGATGTAGTCCAGCCAGAGCTTCTGGCCGGAGGATTCGAATCCTGTGGGGGATGAATTGTTGAGATAGGTCTCAAGAAACTGACGGCTTTTTTTCTTCATCTGTGAGTCGGTTTTGTGATGGAGACATAAAAAAGATTGCGTGAAGATAACGCGACGCAGGGAATTCCCCACCCTTCTCTGCAAGGTCTGAACCTCAGTACTCCAGCTCCTCAAAAAACGGTTCGGCCAGCCTCCTGAACAGCCCGGTCGTCTCGTCGAATCCGGCCCGGTCGTTCATATCGAACCACCAGAACTCCTCGAGGTCTCCCCGGTTCATCGCAAGCTGCATCGTCCCCTGCGACTTGTGTTCGGCGATCAGCCAGTTGACGATGATCTTGTAGTTCAACTGATTCCGGAAGCCGAAGCTCGCCGTCCTGTCGAAGTGGAAGCTCGGCAGTCCGGTGGAGATCGTCGTTGTCGGATAGCCGGACAGCCCCTTGAACGGCTCGACCGAATCCCCCTTCTCCGAGACCGACACGCCGAGCACAACCGGACGATTCGCCTTCGGGATCCTTCCGGCCGCCTCCAGCGCCATGATCGTCGCCCCCTTGTGGTGACCGTGCGTTCCCGGCGTCGGCAAAAGGCAGAAGACGTAGTCGTATGCTCCCTGTTCCATGATCTCCGTCAGCCGCTTCCCCACAAGTGCGGTGTCCCAGACGTAGCCGAAGGTGGAATCGACATTCAGCGTGTACATGTGATCCTGCTGATCGAGGAAGAAGTAGTTGCGGATGCCGATGATTTCCCCCCCGGCCATCAGCTCTTTCTTCCGGATCGCCGGAAGGTACGCCCGCCCGGTATCCTCGTCGGTCAACTCGTGTCCGTAGATGATGTTCCCGAGCGACGAGTACTTGTATCCCCCCTCGGCGTTCGTCACCAGCGCCAGGTCCACGTTCCCCTGCAGAGCGTGCGTGATTTTCCAGACCGTCGCGGCCATCCCCGACTCGTCGTCCGGGTGGGCGATGACGATCAGGACATTCGGGGGAGACTGTGCAAGGGCGGAAAGGGAAAGCGTTGCCAGAAGAAGAAATGGGAAAACGATGCGCATATATCCGTTCATTGTCCGGTCCTTTTTTGTCGGTTGTTCACTGCATTTGAAGTGAGTAAGTTACGGCGGTTCGTGGAGATGGAGGGAAACGGACGGGATACTTCGTTCCGCAGGAAGATAGACCTGGGTCGGGAAAATTCATCAAGCCCTACTTTCCGGGATCATATTCTGCAAACGGCCATCTATGCCCGATAAAGATCAGGGGAATATATGGCCGTCCCCTCTCTACAAAATCGGAAAGACCGACAAGCAATCTGCACAATCACTGATGAAGCTCATCCCGATTCTCCTCTTCCTCTCCCTTCTCTGCGGCTGCGTCCAGAACGCTCACGTGATTCCTCCGGCTCCACGCTTCTTCTCCGAAGAGTGGGAGTATACCGGTGTGGCCGGCATCTCGATCTCGCCCCGGGCCGACCGGGTTGCGTGGGCACCGCAACTCGGACTCTGGTACGGCGATCTCGATAATGCCTTCGGGATCAGCTTCAACGGCTTCTTCTGGCCTTCCACACTCTCCTATACACGCTATGACTACCTGAGCGATGAATACTACCTCACCTATCAATTTCACCTTTCGCAATTCCCCTGGCTGGACGAGGGAGGATACACGCCGGGAATCGAAGCCGGCATCGGCATCCATGCAAAGCACGGGTTCTATCATCACGGACTGAAAGCCGGGATCGCCTGGATGCCCGACCTGAACGGGAACTGGTTCAACCGGTGGAACTTCTTCTCCTCCTCCCCCCGCTCCACCTTCCTCCCCGTTCTCGGATACGACGCCTTTGCCGGTCCGGTGGCCCTCAGCGCGCTCTGGTATCCCGGCATGACGCGGTATCTGCTGGAGTCCTACACAAAGCCGCAGAATGCCGGCGACAGCGGACTCTACTACGAGAGTCCGGACCTGACCGTGCAGCACTTCTTCCCTCCACCCGACTCAGGATATCTTGACGTTGTGCGGACCGGTATCTCCCCCTCATCAAA
>CBFGQN010000645.1:0-2472 GCA_965650895.1 uncultured Ignavibacteria bacterium
TGAATGCGTCGACCAATACGCCAGTAGAGCAGAGTCATTCCCGCGTTGACCGTGCGGGCAACGCTCTCGCGGGTCTGCTCGATCATGGAGCGTACGTCGGCCACAAGTCCGGCCTCGCTCCGGATGATGCCCAACTCATCATTGCTCATGCGTGATATCCTCCTTTCGAAGTGATCTGAGTCGTCAAGAAATTGTTGACGACCGGATCGGGGTTCAAATATGCGTTCATCCGCGGTTCGACTCCGAGTGGTTTGAGGGGCTGCCGAAGCGTCTTGTCGGTCTTCCTCAGCCCGGCGTGGTTAACAACCCGGCCTTTATTCATGCCTCGTATCCTCCCTTTTCCCTCCCTTCAAGCAGCTCCCGCCCCTTCCCGGTCAACCGGTATTTCTGGAGACGACTGGTCGGTTTGTCCGGGATGGTTCGTTCGATAAATCCGTTATTCTCCAGCCGTCTGATTTGCTTGTTCAATTCACCGGAAACGGTCTTGTGACCGAGAATCGGGGCAATCTCCGCTTTCCCGAGAGGGTGTTCGCGGATAGCAAGCACGATTTTAGCCGCCAGGGACGACTCCAGCCGTGACTCCAGCCGTGACTCCAGCCGTGACTCCAGCCGTTCGGTGACTTGTCCGGTCCCTTGGTCAGTGGTTTTGATGCCTGTCGGTTTTCGGATCGTCGTAACGAAACTGTCGGTCAGGGAGAACTCAGGCTCGGGCAGACCGGCGGCAACGCACTTCCTGATCATGTCGCGGGTGCCGGTCCCCATCCGCTCGATGTATTTGGTGAGGTAGAGAGGTTCGGCAAGAAGGGGGTTGCCCGGGATGGAGCTGTGGGGGCGGCGTAAATCCTGCAAGGTAAGTGCCTTGGGGAGCGTGCCGGGATTCCAGACCTCCAGCCGGTCGGTGAAGAGCATCACCTGGACGCTGCCGTTGCTGTTGTAGTCGCGATGGGCCACGGCATTGACGATGGCCTCGGCGACGACGTCACGGGGAATCTCGTATTCCACCGGAGCCTGCGCACTCTTCTCGCGGGTGCCGACGCTGACGTTGATCTTGGACATAACGAAGTCGACGGCCTGGTCGATCAATTCGAAGGCGGTCCCCTTGTACACCTGATAGGAGGGGATCGGCTTGGCGACTTCCGTGCCGTGAAAGTGTGCGCACTTCACTTCGGACGGCAGACAGAACTGCTTGGGGCGTCTGCCGAAGAGGAGGATGGCGGCGTTGGTGGGTCGGCCGGCGTCGAGAAGGTTCAGATGGGTCAGAACCTCTTCAAGATCCGCCTCGACGGGGAGCGGAAAGTTGCGCCCCTTGCGGGCGCGGCGGACGAAGCGGGCGACATGTTCCGGATCGATGTCGTCAAGGTCAGCCTTGCGCGGGGCGCGGGCATCCCACGGTGCACGGTTCAGCCTGCCGGTCTGCTCAAGGAAATCAACGAGGCTGGCATAGACGTCGGGCAGGAGATCGGCGGACTTCTGAAAGCGTCGGCGCACGAGTTGATTGCCGACTTCCCGGATAAGAACTTGCATCTTCGGATGTCTTGTGTCATCGCCGGCCCCTTTGACGAAGATCAGCCGGGTCTTGCCCAGACGGGTAGCTTCGTTGAATTCAAGATGGGTCGGCGAAAAGCCGGCGTGATTTTCCCAGCCGTACTCCTCGCCGAACAGACCAAGATAGAGATCGCATTTGCCGACTTCGTCGAGATAGACGGCATCCGGGCGTCGGTCGGAGGCGGGGACATCACGCTCGAAGAGGAAGGAATCGAAGAAACGCCGCAGCAGCGGGTCATTGGAAAGGTATTCCCCCAAGGCCTTCCGTTCTCGGGCGAACTCTTTCTGCACGCTGCTGATGAAGATTCTCACGATGTTACCTCCAACTGCTGCAGAATCTCGCGCAACCACTTATCCGTTCCCCTCGCCTCCGTTTCAACCGCATCCGGTTCCGCGACGATCTCCGGGATCGGTCGGCAGGTTTCGGTATCGCCGGTGTGGATGGAGCGGCTGGGGAAGATGGTGTAGTCGTTTGTCTTCCGCTCGGCGTGGTCGACAATGTGGCTGAGCTTTTCCTCCTTCCACTCAATGACGGTATCGGCGATGCGGTTCGGCTCGTCATCGAAGACATCACAGAGACGCCTGGTGAAGATCAGAGGAAGGATGGAGTCCTTGTATTTCGGCCCATCCTTTGCGCCGCGGATCGAGCAGGGGGCCTCCCGGATCCGGGATTCGAGGGATGTTCCGCTACCGTTGGTGTTTGCCATCGCCACTACGTTCTGTCGGTTCCATGCGCACACCGGTTGGATTCGGAGAGGGTGCGCAGTGCCGTCGGTTGCATGTGTTGTCGGGGGACCAAATTACAGAAACCGGGGTCACGAGCAAAAGCCGAGCGGTAGCCGCAGCTCTTCAGGCTACGGCAGGACCGGCTGCGCAATGCTCGATCTTCTCTCCAGCCGCCTGACGCATCGGGCCGTTGACGGGGCG
>CBFGQN010000646.1:0-2472 GCA_965650895.1 uncultured Ignavibacteria bacterium
CAGGGAAGGTGGTCTTCAGGTTGGGGTAGGCGTCCAGTTTGTCGGTCAGGTCCCCCACATCCCCCGCCTTGAAGATGAAGCCTCCTTCACCCAACACCTTTGGAATCGCACCGCTGGTGGAACCGACTACCGTTGTTCCGCAGAGCATCGTCTCGGCGTTTACCCTGCCGAACTGCTCGTTGAACTCCGCTCGTGACGGCAGCACCAGCACATCACAGGCATTCATCAGTTTCGGCATATCGTCGATCGGAATCACGTCCCGGAACTCCACCGCTTCTGCAAGCCCCAGTCCGGCCACCTGCGCAACAAGCTGTTCGCGATACGGACCATCCCCCACGATCAACAACCGCAGCCGTTGATCGGGTCTGTTCCGCCGCAACCCTGCGTAGGCATCTATCAGGTCCTGCACTCCCTTCAATTCAATCAATCGCCCGGCATAGAGAATGATCGTCTCCTCCGGCGACATCCCGAGTTCTTCCCGCACATTCGCCTTCTCCATCGGTGCAAACCGCTCCTCATCGATGCCGTAGAAAAGCGTTCTGACCTCGGTATCGTACCCCGCCTCGGACAGGACTCGGGCGGCCACGTCGTTCACGCAGAGGCCGACATCGCAGCGAGGGGTGACGTAGTCGGCAATGCTCCGGTAGAGCCGGGCAAGCCGGTAGCCGGGCATGGCGTAGGAGGTGATGTTGTTGCTGTAGAAAACCAGGCGGGCATCCGGTGCATGGCGTCGTTTCCCCAGAAGGATTTGCAGGGCAAAGAACGAAAAGGATTCCTCGAACATCAGCACGATATCGGGACGCGAACGGCGGAACGCCTCGCGAACACCGGAGCGATAGACCGCCCGCAGCTCATGTCCGGTCCCCAGGGTCTTCCCCACAACGACGTCGTACCGATAACGATCGGAATGATGATACCGGTGGGGTCTGAAATTTTCAATCCAGACCTCGGGAACAAGCAGGGTCAGATCGATCCCGGGCGTGGAGGCCAGCCGATCCCACCGCCGTCGAACATGGTCGAGAACCGCCGTCTTGTCGACGGCAAGGATGCGGATCGGACGGGCATCCGGTTCGTCTTCGTTACGTCGCGCCATTTCCCCTCTATTCTCCGGACTGCCGTTTCAGCCGTGGAGCTTTGCGGCTCAACCGCGGGAAATAGTCTGCGGCGAACCGGCCGAACTCCCGACCGAAAAGTTCCATGATAAAGACGAGAACGATGCCGGTGACGAGGACGATCAGGAAGGCGACCATGACGAAGAACGTTCTGCGTGGAGCGGAACGATATTCCGGAGGGACGGCCGGATCGAGAACGGAGACGGTCGGCAGATCACGCGCCTCCTGCACCTGTTCGGAGTGATACTGACTTTCAAGATAGGTATAGACCTGGGTGGCCACCTCAAGATCCAGACGCAGACCGGCATACTGTCGGGCCAGGTCCGGAGCGTCGCTGAGATCCATGCCGAGCACATCACGTCCGGCAACGCTGGCCTGCTGCGCGCGAAGTTCGGCCAACTGCTCCTTCATCCTGTCGATCACCTGCGCATCGGGCTGATACTCCTGTTCTGCCGCGGCGATCTCGATCTCCAGGGTCTGTATTCTGGAACGGATTCCGGCCAGCGACTGGACAGTGACCTCAAGCTGCTTGTCGACGTCGAATGCCCGGTTCTCCTTCTGGAACTCGGCCAGCGCCAGACTGATCGAATCCCGTTCGGCCCGCTTGATCTCGGTCATCCGTCCCAGAAACTCCCGTGAACTCCGGGCCTGGGTCACCATCTTCTCCCGGTTGAGAATATCCAGAACTTCAATCGCCTCGTTGACGACTTCGGCGGCCAGCATCCGGGCCTGCACCATCTCCTCGTCGCTCGGGAAACGTGGCGTGTCCACGCTGAAACCGATCGTGATGACGCCCGACTTCCCCTCCTCGACGTTGATTCTCCCCTTCAGCTCATCAACCGCCACAATGCGACTCTCCGGAAGTCCGAGCCGCTCGGTCAGATCCAGACGTTCGATCAGACTGTCGGCCAGCGTCCGGCTCTGAAGCATTTCCGAGAAGATCTGTCCGGAAGAACTTCCCCCCAATCCCAACAGATCGATCCCCCCCGACTGAATCAACGACGTAAAACTGGACCTCCCTCCCGACTCCTTCTCCGGCGGCATCAGCTTCGCCGTCGCCACGTAGGTGTAGGGAATGGTCATGACATATCCGATACTGATCCGAAGACCGACAAGCGTGAAGATGAGAAGGAACCGCTTGCGCTTCCAGAGAATGACAAGATAGTCGTAGAGACGAGCAGAGCTTTGCATCGGCGTCTCGGGTATTACAACCGGCAGTTGTTCGCGTGAGTCGTGAGATTCCATTCGGTGACGTATCTGTCGGAATGTGTGTGGTTCGGAGATTTACTGTGAACGCTCGGTCAGACTGAGAACCAGAGCCACAAGTGCCGCCGTCTGGGTAACAATCGTCAGGGCGGTG
>CBFGQN010000647.1:0-2467 GCA_965650895.1 uncultured Ignavibacteria bacterium
TCCCTGATCGGGAACATCCTCTCCATGAACCTCCTCCTTTCAGTTGAAGAAGCATCATGGTGACTCCTTTGTGTCCTTTGTGACTTCGTGGTGAATCTTCCAGCGAGTCGGACCGGATTCAACACAAAGGACACGAAGAATCCACTAAGGAGAGAAGTAGCAGAAGACTGAATTTCAGTTCATAATTTCCCCTTTAAACAATCCCTCATTTCTTATCTTGGCGACTCCATTGTATTGTGTATCTCCTATTCACGAACTCATGAGGTGCCTCCATGGACTTCGTCAATCAACTCCAGGGACTTGCTGCAAAAATCCCCAGCCTGCGCGATCTGCTTCATACCGAGGAAGCGACCAAGAATGCTTTGGTAATGCCTTTGCTGCAGATCATGGGTTATAATGTTTTCGATCCGACGGAAGTAATTCCGGAATTTGTTGCCGACCACGGTACAAAGAAGGGAGAGAAAGTAGATTATGCAATTGCACTTGAGGGCAAAATCGCCATGCTTATCGAGTGCAAGCGCTGCGGCGCGGATCTGCACATCAATCATGCCTCACAACTCTTCCGCTATTTTACTGTGACTGATGCCCGCATTGCCATTCTCACGAACGGCATTACACACCGCTTCTTCACTGATCTTGAAGCACCGAACAAGATGGATGAGCGTCCCTTTCTCGAAGTGAACATGCTGGAGTTGACCAAGCAGGATATTACGGCACTGGCACGTCTGACGAAGTCCGAGTTCAACACCGAAGCGATTATTGAGGCGGCCGGAGAACTGAAATACACAAGACAGCTCAAACGATGGTTCGGAAAGCAACTGGAAACTCCGGATGAAGAGTTCATCAAGTTCTGCGCCCGGCAGTTGTTTGACGGTCCACTTACTGAGAAACGCCGTGTATACTTCACCGATATAACGAAACGCAGTTTCACGCAGTTCGTTCACGAACAGATCAATGCCCGGCTGAGGGCGGCAATGTCAAGCACCGCTGCACCTGAAATTGTAGAAGATGAAGTTCACGAGGAACCCGAACAGGAATCTTACGATGCTACTTATGAAAAGACCATAGAGACCACCACCGAGGAACTGGAAGGATTTTACATTATCAAGTCACTTCTTCGGGACATCGTCCCCCCCGAACGTATTCACTATCGGGATACGAAGAGCTACTTCGGTATTCTACTGGACGATAACAACAGAAAGCCTCTGGCACGCCTTCATTTCAACGGCCAACAGAAGTATCTCGGAATATTTGATGACCAACGCAACGAGCAGCGGGTTCCGATATCAGGCCTGAATGAGATATACGAATATACCGATCAGCTACGTCGGGTCTTTACATTCTACGAGGGGGAGAAGCCCGAAGAGAAGATTCCGGAGGATAACACTATCGATATAGTGACCGAGCAGACAACTCAGGAAGATCCATCGGACATCCCTCAGGACTAACCAAGTTTTGGTTCATGATACGGAAAACATAAGCGATAACATTCTTTGTGATTACTTTGTGTCTCCGCCGCGGCGGATGACTTCGTGGTGAATCTTCCAGCGAGTCGGACCGGATTCAACACAAAGGCACCAAGAGCACAAAGAGTCCACCAAGGAGGGACATCATCCTGTTGCAAACCTCGGAGAGGAAGAACGAGATACGTACAATCCGCCGCCACCGCGACGGCAAACTTCCGGCGGTCCCTGATCGGGAACATCCTCTCCATGAACCTCCTCCCTTCAGTTGAAGAAGAACCTTTGTGATTTCTTTGTGCTCTTCGTGTCTTTGTGGTAGATCTCCCCCACAGGACCGGATATACCACGAAGTCATCCGCCGCGGCGGAGACACAAAGAATCCACCAAGGAATTCACTTCTCCGCCAGCATCTCATACAACGCCATCTGCGCCCGGACCGGCGGGTCGTCGTTGCGGCGGTATTCGTTCTCCTTCCCTTCGTCCAGCAGGCGGGCATGCCGGTTGTCGCTCCACTGGGTCTGCAGAACCTGCCGGAATGTTCGCTGATGATCCGGATCATAGACCGGGAAAACCACCTCCACCCTCCGGCTCAGGTTCCGCTTCATCCAGTCGGCCGAGCCGACGTAGATCTCCTCGTCTCCGTTGTTGTGGAAATGGTAGATCCGGGCATGTTCCAGGAACCGATCCACGATGCTGATCGCCTCGATGTTCTCGCTCAGTCCCGGCACTCCCGGACGAAGACAGCAGATCCCCCGGACGATCAACCGGATCTTCACCCCCGCCCTGCTCGCCTCATACAGCTTGTCGATCATCCGGTCATCCTCCAGCGCATTCACCTTCAACATGATCCTCCCCGATCTCCCCTCCCGCACATGGGCAATCTCCCTGTCGACAAGTTCGATCAGTCGGTCGCGCAGCGTAAAGGGGGCCACCAGAAGATGCCTGAACTCCGGTTCCTCCTGCTCTCCGGTCAGAAACCGGAAGACCCGGTCGGCCTCGATCAG
>CBFGQN010000648.1:0-2464 GCA_965650895.1 uncultured Ignavibacteria bacterium
AAGAGCTGCGGCTACCGCAGAACATGCGCACGCCCGGGGCTCCGGAGGAATGCGCTATGCTTGAAACCCGCCGGGAGATTTTCCCCCACTCTGTCGTCGTCCGGATGCATCAGGCGGATGGAGAGAAGAGCGAGCATTGCGTAGCAGGTCCTGCCGCAGCCTGAAGAGCTGCGGCTACCGCAGAACATGCGCACGAGGGGTAGGCGTACGTCCCGCCGCAGCGGACCTTCGGCTTCAGCCTGCGCCGGGGCTCCGGAGGAATGCGCCCTGTCTGAAACCGGCCGGGAAATTCTCCCCGGTTCCGTCTTCGTCCCGTTGCGTCGGTCGGACAAGATCATGTATTGCGTATCCGGCAAGCCGGCTCATCGATCACTCCGTCCGGGACGGGTACCTCGCCGGTCGCGTCGTCTTTTGCTCATGACCCCGGTTTCTGTAATTTTACTCCCCGATAACATGCACCTGACGGCGCTGCGCACCGCCGCCGAACCTGACCTGTGTGCGCGTGAAAACACAAGAACATAGTGGCGATGGCAAACAACAACGGCAGCGGGAAATCCCTCGAATCCTGGATCTGGGATGCCGCCTGCTCGATCCGCGGCGCAAAGGATGCGCCGAAGTACAAGGACTATATCCTTCCTCTGATCTTCACCAAGCGACTCTGCGACGTCTTTGACGACGAGCTGAACCGGATCGCCGCCGAGGTCGGTTCGCGCGAGAAGGCTTTCAGGCTCGTTAAATCCGACCACAAGCTCGTCCGGTTCTACCTTCCCCTCATGCCGGACGATCCGGAGGAGCCGGTCTGGTCGGTCATCCGCAAGCTCTCCGACAGGATCGGCGAATGGGTCACCACCCACATGCGGGCCATTGCCCGGGAAAACCCGCTCCTGCAGGGGATCATCGACCGTGTCGACTTCAACGCGACCACCCACGGCCAGCGTGATCTCGATGACGACCGCCTCTCCAATCTTATCGAGGCCATCAGCACCAAGCGGCTCGGGCTCGATGATGTGGAGGCCGACATCATCGGCAAGAGTTATGAGTATCTCATCCGCAAATTCGCTGAAGGAGGAGGGCAGAGCGCGGGGGAATTCTATACGCCTCCCGAAGTCGGCATCATCATGTCCCGCGTGCTCCAGCCCGAGCCGGGAATGACCGTCTACGATCCCTGCTGCGGCTCCGGCGGTCTGCTCGTGAAGCTCGAAGTGACCATGGAGGAAAGCGTCAGAGGGAAGAAACGGACCGTCGCCCCTCTGAAACTGTTCGGCCAGGAGTATATCGCCGATACCTGGGCCATGGCCAACATGAACATGATCATCCACGACATGGAAGGGGAGATCGAGATCGGGGATACCTTCAAGAACCCGAAGTTCCGCGACAACCGGGGCAAGCTCCGCACCTTCGACCGCGTCGTCGCCAATCCTATGTGGAATCAGGACTGGTTCACCGAGGCCGACTACGACGCCGACGAGCTTGACCGGTTCCCGGCCGGAGCCGGATTCCCCGGCAAATCCTCCGCCGACTGGGGCTGGGTGCAGCACATGCATGCCAGTCTGAATGAGAGGGGGCGCGCCGCAGTCGTCCTGGACACCGGGGCCGCCTCACGCGGATCGGGCAACGCCGGCACAAACAAGGAAAAGACCGTTCGCCAGTGGTTCGTCGATCACGACCTGATCGAGAGCGTTCTCTATCTCCCCGAAAACCTCTTCTACAACACCACCGCCCCGGGGATTGTGTTGTTCCTGAACAAGGCCAAAGCGGAAGAGCGGAAGGGAAAAATCTTCCTCGTCAATGCCGGTCAGGTCTTTGAAAAAGGGGATCCCAAGAACTTCATCCCGGACGACGGCATCCGGCGGATTGTGGAGGCGCTCATCGGGTGGAAGGAAGAGGAGAAGCTGAGCCGGATTGTTGACCACGCCGAGCTGAAGAAGAACGATTACAACATCTCCCCCAGCCGCTACATCCATACCGGCGAGGCCGAGACCTACAGGCCGATTGCGGAGATTGTCGAGGAACTGGATGCGATAGAAGCCGAGGCCAGGGAGACGGATGAGGCTCTGCGGAAGATTCTGGAGCAACTGGGAATCGGAATGTGAGCGATCTTGTTCTCTATACCTCCGGCTACCGGGTACGCTCACCTCGCGGCACTCAGTTCCGCAAATACCGGCTGACCGGGAAGGGGCGTGCCCTGCTCGAAGGACGTGAACGGTGAGGAGGTGAGGTGTGAATACGAGATCAGACCAACAGGATATGAATAAGAAGCGTAAGACCTCGCGGGCGGGACAGATGCCGGAGATGCAACTGCAAGTGTTCGGAGATCCCGAACAGGGGAAGCCAATGGCTCCGAACGGAAGGGAGAGGGAAGGTGTGAGCGGTTGGCAAACATGTACAGTGTCTGATTCGTTCGTTAAGAACAAAGTCGGTCGCCAGAACCAAATTCCAGCGAAGGAAGTTGCAGAGACGGGTA
>CBFGQN010000649.1:0-2453 GCA_965650895.1 uncultured Ignavibacteria bacterium
GGTGGTCAATCCCTCTGAAAACCTGATGGTATCCTGGCTTCGAACGGGGGAGGCAACCGTGGATACGAGAAGGTTTGCAAGCAGTCCAAAGCGCGTGATCGTCTTCATTCCTGTGCGGTCGATAGTATGGATAAGCCAACGGTATGAGGGACAGGGAAAAAAGGTGAGGAGGGAACCGCATGGCTCCCTCCTCACCACTTCTTATCGTGTATCCGGCGCAACGTGCTTGATCGCCTCATGATGGTGAATCTCCACCGCCGCCTCCTCGGCCGGTTGCGGTCCGGTCGATTCGGGCGTGTTCAGGTGGCTGAACTCGGCCATCAGTTCCTCCAGCGACAGCGCGCCCCGGTCTCCTTCGCCGTGGATCCGGATGGCGACGGAATTCGCCTCCTTCTCTTTCTCGCCGACGATCAGCATGTAGGGGATCTTCTGCATCTCCGCCTCCCTGATCTTGTAGCCGATCTTCTCACCACGTTCATCCAGCTCCACGCGATATCCGGCCTGCACCAGCATATCCCGGACATACGTGCCGTAGTCGAGGTAGTGTTCGGAGATCGGCAGGACGATTGCCTGGACCGGCGCAAGCCAGAAGGGGAAGTTCCCGGCGAAGTGTTCGATCAGCACACCGATGAACCGTTCCAGCGAACCGAACGGGGCGCGGTGGATCATCACCGGACGGTGGCGCTCGCCGTCCTGTCCGGTATACTCCAGATCGAACCGCTCCGGCAGGTTGTAGTCAAGCTGCACCGTTCCGAGCTGCCACTGTCTGCCGATCGCGTCCCGGACCATGAAGTCGATCTTCGGTCCGTAGAATGCCGCCTCTCCCGGATCGATCTCGTAGTCCAGTCCTTTCGACTCGGCCACCTCCAGCAGTTCCTTCTCGGCCTGATCCCACAGTTCTTTCGAGCCCACATACTTCTCCCGGTTTTCCGGATCGCTGAAGGAGAGCCGGATCGAGAAGTCCCGGAACTGCAGAACGTTCATCACGAACTTGATCAGTTCGATCACCGTGCTCACCTCTTCCTTCACCGGATCGGGTCGGGCGAAGATGTGGGAATCGTCCACCGTGAACCCGCGCACGCGCGTCAGTCCGTTGAGCTGTCCCGACTTCTCGTAGCGGTAGACCGTGCCGAACTCTGCAAGGCGACGCGGGAGATCGCGATAGCTTCGCGGCTTGCTCTGGTAGATATGGCAGTGGTGCGGACAGTTCATCGGCTTCAGCAGATAGCTCTCGTTCTCGTCAAGCTCAATCGGCGTGAACTGGCTCTCGGCGTAGTACGGGTAGTGACCGCTTGTTTTGTAGAGGTCCAGATTCCCGATATGTGGCGTGACCACCGGCTGATAGCCGAGCCGCTTCTGTTCGGCCCGCAGGAAGTTCTCCAGCGTCTCCCGGAGCGTCGTTCCTTTCGGAAGCCAGAGGGGAAGACCGATGCCGACTTCCGGCGTGATGTGGAAGAGTTCCAGTTCGCGCCCCAGCTTCCGGTGGTCCCGTTTCTTTGCCTCCTCCAGCATCGTCATGTGGTCGTCCAGCATCTTCTTCTTCGGGAAGGTGATGCCGTAGACCCGCTGAAGCTGTTGTCTGCTTTGATCTCCCCGCCAGTAGGCACTGGAGACCGACGTCAGCTTGATTGCCTTGATCGCTCCGGTCGAGGGGACGTGTGTGCCGCGGCAGAGATCGGTGAAATTCCCCTGACGGTAGAAGGTGATCTCACGATCCCTGAACTCGTCGAGCAGCTCCAGCTTGTACTCATCCCCCTTCTCGCGGAAGTAGTCGACGGCATCTTCCCATGAAATCGGAATCCGTTCAAACGGGTTGTCCTGCTTCGCAAGCTCCGTCATCTTCTTCTCGATCTTCTCAAGGTCTTCCGGCGTTAGGTGGTGATCCGGAATGTCCATGTCGTAGTAGAATCCGTTTTCGACCGGCGGGCCGATACCGAATTTTGTGCCGGGGAAGAGAGCCTCGACCGCTTCGGCCATCAGGTGGGCCGAGGAGTGCCAGTAGATCGCCTTTCCCTCTTCATCCTCGAACTTCAGGATGGAGACGTGAGCGTCGGTTTCAATCGGACGACTCAGGTCGTACGGTTCATCATCGACGATGATGCCGATGGCGTTGCGGGCAAGTCCTTCGGAGATCGATCCGGCAATCTCCATCCCCGTCACCCCCCGGTCGAATTCCAGTACCTTCCCGTCCGGAAGCGTAATCTTGATCTTTTCCATGTTCATTTACCCCACAAATAAAAAAGGCCACGAGTTGCTGCCTGTCGGTAATAGCACTCATGGCCGGAACAATATTCATTTCCGATAATCAATGTTGATAGCCGATACGACAGGCGTTTTGCATTTTGAATGTGTGGAAGATAGGGAGGAAGGAGGGGAAAATGCAAAATTCAAAGGGGGGGAAGGGTGAGCAGTGAGCTATGAGCCTTGAGGGCTGAGATTTAAGCTTTGCGTCG
>CBFGQN010000650.1:0-2453 GCA_965650895.1 uncultured Ignavibacteria bacterium
GCAGATCTGTTGATGTCGTTTGTGCAAAGCCGGTGGCTGTGCCGAGAAGCATGCAGACGACTGCAAGCATGATTGTTCTGTTTGCGAGAATTCTTCTTTTCATATCTGGTTACCTTGATTGATAAATGGAGTTCGGTTTGTTCATTCATGATTTGCTGTGGGCAACATCCCTGTCCCCGCTATCGGATAAGCTGCAACGGGAGATGTTGCTGCTCCGAGCCGATCACCGAAACGAGCGTATAGTGTCCCGACGGCAGGTCTGTCGCATTCAGCATTACCCTTCCGTTTCCGGAGGGCTGCTCTCCGTCCAGCACTACCCGTACCTCGCGGCCCAGAGCATCATAGAGTCGTATCGATATCCGCTCTCTTTCCACCAGGGAGAATGTGACGGCGATCGATTCGCTGAAGGGATTCGGGTGTGCCTGTAGTGCGGTATTGAGACCGGCTTCTCCCGTCGATGGAGGCGAGTACGTGGTGGAAGATCCGTCGTGGATTGAAGGCCTGTACCAGAACCCCTGTCCCACGCTGCGGTCGGCCTGTACAATCGGGCCGATTGCCGATTGTCCCAGAGTGCCGTTGAGCACAAGATGACCGGCCGTCCCTTGCGCGGTACTCCCACCAGCATGGGCTCTTCCGGACGATTGCGTTCTCGATTCCGGCGGATAGAGACAGAGCGTCCCTATCAGAGCTGCTGCGGCAGCCCATCGTTTCCATTCTGCATTGTGTTTGTTCATAGTGCCATACGTTTGGTTGTGCATTGTGATGAAGGAGGCCATCTCTTCATCCGTGCGGTTGTCGATCCGTACACAGATCAAGGATTTGCTGCCAGTATGGCTTCGGAGCAGTCGGATGTCAACCCTGCAAAACCTTAACAGGGGTTGTTCGCGAGGAGAAAGCGGAGTTCGTGGTGCCTTGAACCGGCAATGAGAGAATGCTGTGCGGAACAGAGAATGGGAAAGCAGGTACATGGGGCTTCCCGTACCGGAGAACAACAGGGGAGAAATCTTGCGAACGCAATTACAGCGAACTCAGATAGGAGACGAGATTGCTCTTGCTGTTGAGCTTCAGTTTCTTGCGGATGCGATGGCGGTAGACCTCGATGCTGCCGGTGGAGATGGAGAGGACCGATGCGGTCTCCTTCGAAGAGAGTCCGGAGCGGAGCAGGCAACAGACACGAAGTTCAGCCGGAGTAATGTCCGGATGAAGTTGAAGGAACTGCTGCTTGAAGTTGACGTGGATGCGCTCGAACTGTGCCTCGAAAATCGTCCAGGGGGTCTCTTCCCCCTTCGTAAGGGCGTTCGATTGTGCGGGAGTGCTCTCTTCCGGTGGCGATCCGTTCTTTGATGCCGATGTCCTCCCGTTCAGCGACAGAGCGATAGCGGCCAGGTGTTTTTCCTGGGCTTTCAGTTCTTCGGAGAGTATACCCAGCCTCTTCTCTGTTTTACTGAAGATCTCCTGATGCTCTGCGAAGAAATCGTTGAGTTGAACCCGGGCGATCGACCGCTGCGCTTGCAGCCCTGCCACTCTCTCGTTCAGCTTATGGAATTGTTTGAAATGGCTCAGAGCTTTGCGGTGATCGCCGATGATCTCGTAGGTCTTTGCCAGCTCACGATGACAATCCATCTGGTTGGATTCGAAACCGTTATCAAAGGTGTGGTCCAGAAGTTTGTGCAGTCCTTCGACGGCTGCGACAAGGTTCCCTTCCTCCCGATCAATCAGACAGAGCCCGTAGAATGCTTCACCATAGATTTGTGCCTCCTGAATCTGTGTGAAGAGATTGACTGCACGCTGATAGCAATCGCGTGCATCTTCATACTGACGCCAGTGGTGGTGAATCTTGCCGAGAAGAAGAAAGGCAAGGGCGTGAAGATCGGGGGCATGGAGATCCTTGATGCAGAGCGATGCCTGACGTTGATAGCTGAGAGCTGATGACATATCATCGACATCCAGGGATATCCGCCCCAGATTCAGCAGACACCGGGCGGCGGCGGCGTTTGCCCCGGCCTCTCTGCTCAGTTCCAGAGCCTGTCTGAAGTGTGAAGTTGCCCTGTCGAAATCCTTGAGAAAATAGCAGATGTTCCCGGCCACAAGAAGGGGACCGATCATCTCCGGCGTTTTCGTCTCCCGACATATCTTCAGGGCCTTGTAGACATATTCGATGGCACTGACAAAATCTCCCTTTGCGCGAAAAAGTCGGGCGACATTCGTGTAGACGGCTATTTTCCCCAACTCGACTTTCCCTGGGGGGAGCACCCTGTCCTCTTCAAGCGATTGCAGTCCTTTCCAGTACAAATCAAGTGCCTTGTCGTAGTTCCCCAGCTTGGCATGGATGAGGGCAATGGATATGCCGATACTATGGGCTTTTGCCTTGTTGAAGCGAACCGTCTGTTCATAGGATTGCGTGTAGTGCGTCAAGCCCTTCTGCAGTTCTCCTCCCCGGACCAACGCCTCGG
>CBFGQN010000651.1:0-2452 GCA_965650895.1 uncultured Ignavibacteria bacterium
TTGATGTCTGGGGGAATGTCCTGTTGCAGCACAACCTTTCGGCCGGAACCCGGGAGAGAATCAATCTGGCAAATGCCCCTGAAGGAATCTATCTGGCCCGTCTCGGGGAATCGACCGCATTGCTGCCTCTGCATCAGGGAAAAATTTCACCGAAAAAGAGGGAAGATTGATCCGTTCCCGAAGAAAATTCCGTTCGTTGCAACGAACTTTTCGTCAATGGGTGTTACGAATTCAAATTATCTCTGCTATATTCCGCCCCCATTGAACAACCCGCCCCCCTGTCCCGGATGAATATCCGCAAACAAAACGACAAGTATTTATCGCAGACATAGCGACTCTTTACTACTCACAAAAAGGAGCAGACTGAACAATGAAGGGAAAACTCCACACCACGCTCTTGGCCGCATTTGCGGCGCTCCTCACGAGCATTGGCTTTACCCCTCTGCTTGCCCAACCTCCGGGAAGTACCGGCGGCGAGGAGGGCGACATGCAGGAATTTATCATCCGCAATCTCGGCCCCATCATCAATACGCCCGACCTTGAATACGCACCGACCATCACAGCCGATGGCAAGACACTCTATTTCGTATCGAACCGGAATGCTCCGGGGAGCGTCGGGGGTCACGATTTCTGGGTGACGACAAAGGGAGATCGTCTCGACACGATCTTCAACACGCCGACAAACCTCGGCGCACCGGTCAATACAACGCTGAACGAAGGCGTCGCCTCGATCTCGGCCGACGGACAGGTGATCTACTTCACCGCGTGTAACCGCGACGACGGTCTGGGAGACTGCGACATATACGAAGCCGAACTTGACGGAACCGAATGGATCAACGTTCGGAACCTGCGGGAGATCAATTCGTCGGACTGGGATTCCCAGCCTTCGATCTCCTCCGACGGCAAGACTCTCTACTTTATCTCCAACCGTCCCGGCGCAATGGGAGGATCCGACGACGCAGACATCTATATCTCACGTCTGCAGTCGGACGGCCGCTGGTCGGAGCCGGTCAACATGGGAGAGCCGATCAACACGAAGAAGCGTGAAGACAGCCCGTTTATCTTCCCCGGCGGCAAGGTCCTCTACTTCGCTTCGGCCGGTCATGGCGGTTTCGGCAAGCTGGACTTCTTCGTCAGCCGCTTGCAGGATGACGGAACGTGGAGCACGCCGGAGAACCTGGGCAAGCCGTTCAACACGTCGCAGGATGAACGCTTCATCACGCTTCCGGCCGCCGGCGACGTCGTCTATTTCGCATCGGAGCGGGCCGACGTGGGGAACGAGGGAACGCTTGACGTCTACATGGGTCTGCTGCCGCCGCGAACGGTCACCGTCCTGATCGCCGGTCGCGTCTACGATGTCTGTACCGACGGTAATCTGGAAGGAGAACTGACATTCACCAACACCACGACCGGAGAAGTCGTCCACACGGCAAAGACAAATTCCGCCACCGGCGAGTATTCCTTTGTGATGGACGTAGGACAGGATGAAGCGTTCACGATCGCCGCCGCCGGCAACGTGCCGGGCTACGGCGAGGTGACCGCCACAATCGACGTACCGGCTTCGCGCGAGTATCGCGAGATTCGCCGCGACTTCCCGCTGGGCGAGACGCCGGAACTGGCATGGGATGCTCCGCAGTCGGACTACATCGCCAGTCTGCCGGAGACCGCTCCGGCTCGGTACCGGAACTTCAAGGGACTGGTGATCGAGGAGATTCAGGTGAAGGAGATTTATCCGCTGCTCACCTATGTCTTCTTCGATTCGGGGAGTGCGGAAATTCCCAACCGCTACAAGCTCTTCAGAAGTCCGGATCAGACCCGCGGCTTCACCGACACGACGATCCCGGGTGGTACGCTTCAGAAGTACTATCACCTGCTGAATATCATCGGTTTCCGGATGAAGGAATATCCGAACACCAAGATCACTTTGGGCGGATATAACTCGACCGGACCCCGTGCACCTGATCAGCCCGGCGAGAATCCGGAAGTATCCCAGAAACGTCGGGACGTTGTCTACAAGTATCTGACCGAGATCTGGCAGATCGACCCGAGCCGTATCGAACTACTTGATATCAAGCGGCCGAACGACGGCTTCCCGCCGGAGAGATCGAACCCGACCGATCCGCTCGGCCTGGTTGAAAACCGTCGCGCCGAGATCCGGAGCGAAGACTGGGAGATCATGCGACCGATCTTCGTCAAGGAGATTCGCCGCTTCCACTCGCCGGATGCGATGACCTTCCAGATGAAGAACGGCATCGCCGACCAGCTTGTGGCCCGGCGCGCGATCGAGATTCGCCGCAAGGGAGACCCGAACTGGCATACGATGACCGATATCGGAACGACCGATCCGACCTCGCCGGAGTACAACTGGTACAAGAACGCCGATCCGGAAATGCAGATCGCCGACGACGAGACGCCGTACACTGCCCAGATGGTCGTCTACAGCAAGGACGGA
>CBFGQN010000652.1:0-2435 GCA_965650895.1 uncultured Ignavibacteria bacterium
TCTTTGTTCACCGCAGGGGATACCTGATCGTGCAGACGATGGACGACCGGATGACCGACTACCGATTGCGGGTCGATACGGCGGAGCGGTTGCTGATGCTGGAGAATCCGCGGGACGGACGTGCGATACGATTGTATTATCGGGAGAAGGGAGGCGCTGGACTTGTGGTGACGGGAAATTTCCATGGTCTCTCCCTTTCGATTACGACGAAAAAGATCGATCTGGACCGGCTCCCCCTGCTGCGCGATGAGTTCCACTGGAGAATAGACACCCCCGAAGAGGGGGAAGAGAGTCAATAAGGGGCAAAATCCGGAATCCGGAAGAAATCGGCCCCTTCTCAGCGAACCTGCGTTACCCCCCGAATACACCCTTATATGATTTGTAGGGGGCTTCCGCTTCTTCCTAAGTTCTTCCCGACTGCTCAATCGCTCCAGCTCCAGCTATAGCAAGTGCAACGTCCGGTCTGCGTATTGATCATAGTGCCGTTATCTCCGTGTCCAACAAGTCGAGGTGTCCCATGAGATCCGTCTATAACTACTGTTCCATCCTCGCCTCCCTTCTTTTCCTTACAACGGCCCCTCTGCGTGCGCAGTATGCTGCCGAGGGACTCTTTCTTGATTCCACCGGCAGCTATGCCGCGGTCGCCAACGTCTCGCCTCTTGTTCAGTCGGCCGGCAGTCCCTACACGGTGGAACTCTGGTACTATCTGAACACGACCAACCCGACAATCCTTTCGGGGTACGACGGAGAGGAGACGACCTGGGCGATTCGGGCCGCCCACGATGACGTCGTCGGCTGGCAGCTTCTCTTCGACTCGACCGATGTCTTTGCACAGACGATACTGGAGACCGTAAGTCCGCTGAAGGTTCCGGTCCCTCTCGGATTGAACCGATGGAATCACATCGCGATCAGTTCGGACGGGTCGACGGTCACCTGCTATATCAACGGTGTCCAGGCGGGGTCGTTCAGCGATACGCGGACGATCTGGCGGCAGAAGAGCGGATCGGCCGTCTACATCGGGGTGCAGAAGGCGTCGTTCGAGACGACGGTCGGCGAGCACGGTCGCTTCGATAACGTCCGGTTCTGGACGAAGGCCCGTTCGATGGATGAGATACGGGCCGATATGGCGGGGCCGCCGAACGATCGGACCGGTCTGGTCGGGGAATACACGTTCGATGAGGGCACGACGAGTGTGACCTGTCATGAGGATGCCTACATCGCACCGGCGGAACTTCCGTGGATCGAGACGGCCGACGGCTTTACGCACGAAATCGGCCTGGGATGGTCGGCCTCGACGTGGGTGACCTCACTGATCCTGACGGCTACCTCGGATCTCTTTTCGCAGGGGGATGCCGTCGGACGGTATCTTCTTGTCGGACATGATAACGGTCCGTTCGCTATGGAAGGGAACACCGGGATCGGGGGTGTGGCGCGGCGTCTGTCGCTGGCCTGGGAAGTGGTGGCCGTCGGGGTTCCGTACGGGACGTTCTACCTGAACGGAGCCGACATTCCCGACTGGGATCTGCAGAAAGGGGTGATCCTGGTCTCTGCGGATCCGACATTCAGGAACGATGTCGAGCTGATCGTGCCGACGGTGGACATGACGAACGGTTATCTGAACTGGGACTACGTTTTCAATCTTGCCGACTCGGTCTTTGTGACGGTGGGAGAACTCGATCTGGCCGATGCCCCCCTGTTGACCGCAAGCCTCGGCTACGGACCGTTTGCACAGAGCTATGATAACCTGAACACGTTCACCCTGACGAATCTTCCTTCGGGGACAACGAGGGTCACATTCAAGATGCTTGATCAGCTGGAGCTGGCCGACAACCCGACGCTCGATTCGCAGGTGGTTGCCGTGAGTGGAGCGAAGGCAACCTATCAGTACCAGATGGGGAACCTGCCGGTCGGGGCGATGCTGGAGATCGACATCGAGGTGAGCGGACTGGAATCGCCGCTGAAGCTTGTTCGTCAGTTGATCATCACCGAAATGGCCCCGACCATTACCTCAACCGACGCCTTTCAGGGATATGTCCTCGGGACCGAGCGACTGGTGACGTATCGGGTCGACTCGCTCCCCCCGGCGACATCGGCGGTGACGTTCACGCTGGTCGACGCGCTGGGGCTCCCCTTCAAGTTCATCGATGCGCAGGGAAACACCGTGATGATGCAACGGCATTTTACGGGACAGCAGATGAAGACGGCCGCCTGGACGCTGGAGCTTGACACGCTGGAGCTGCCGTTGTCCTCGCAACTTGCCGTCACGGTAGAACATGAGGCGGGCGTGCCGGGGGGAACGACGTATTCCGTCTCCCTCGGCGTTCTGGCCCGGCCGATGTTCCTCTTCACGCAGGGAGGATGGGGGCCCTTCGTCTCGAACAACTATACGCGGGCGTCAAACTCCGCAACTCCCTGGAGGAGCGTTCCCGACTCGA
>CBFGQN010000653.1:0-2431 GCA_965650895.1 uncultured Ignavibacteria bacterium
GCGGAACGAGGGGCGTCGGCAGGAGCCGCACGCAAGTGAACCGCGCCGGGAATCTGAACACCCGATGATCGAAACGCTCAAGGGCATCGGCGATGCAATCGTACACGGATCACACGGACGGGACGGATTGACGCGGATCGGATCGGTGTTGATCCGTGGCCATCGGTACAATCCGCGTACGATTTTATCCTGAACATGAACGATCATTCGACAAGTTCGAACTCGGCATAGACGGAGATCGTGAAAGGAAAGAAACTCCTGGAAACGACCAGTCGGGAATCTCCGACTATCGCTCCCGCTCTCAAATCGTAGTCAAGCACGTGGTAGTCAAGCAGGTCATCCCTCATGAGAGAGGCCGTCCCGGCAAACTCATCCATAAAGAGCACACGTCCCAGCCGTACACCACACACCGCCGCCATTGCCTCCGCTTTCTTCCGTGCCTCTGCAACCGCCAGCAAACGGATCGAATCCCTGATCTCTGAAATCCCGGATGCCCGGTACCACGACCCGCTCAGCGACACTCCCGGTATGCCGGTCAGAGCAATAGCCAGACCCGGATATCTCTCGAAATCCCGAACCCTTATCCGGACGGATGAATGCGCATAGTAGAGATCCTTTTCATCTTGATAATCGTAGTAGGGACCGAACAACATGCCGCTTTCGGTCATCATCGAATCTGCGATGCCGTACTCTTTCAATGTGTCGAGCAGACTGATTCGGGAGGCCCGATAGTTCTCAACGGCGGTCTGTCCGTTCCGGTTCTCGTGCCTGATCGTCACGTTCATCTCCATTTCATCGGGAACGATTGTTGTTGCAGCCGTTCCGGTCACCTGAATCCGGCTGATCGTATAGTCCGGCTCGGCCGGAGGTGCTGTACGCCGTATCGGTTCCAGTTGAGCAAAGAGAAGCGTCTGCGTGGCGAGGAAGAGAGCACAAAGGAGAATGAGCTGTGTCAGATGGTTTGTCCGCATGGTGATCTGATTATTGTGATTGGTGAAGTCTCCGGTGCCGTTGACGCAAAGGGTTGGATGTGCAACGTGACCGGTAAATGTGATCGGACCGATAGGCTGAGAAATTGTCATATCTCCCTTCGTATATCTTTTGTGCCCTTCGTGTCTTTGTAGGAAATCCTGCCTGCGGGTGGGGGATCTCTTTCCGTAACTGAACCATTCAATAGGCTTTGCGGAAATCCTGCCTGCGGGTGGGGGATCTACCATCCGCCGCGGCGGACACAAAGGACACAAAGAGTTTACCAAGTGAACATGCCTTCCGCAGTCCCCGGAACGGTTACGTCGATGCCCCGATCTCTTGTCGTTCACCCTCACTCTCGTATCTTCGCGCCGTTCGGAAAAAATCCTGTCGAAATCAGCAAGCTCAACCATAGATCGTTCATGTCAGCATCCCTCTTTGATGCAGCGCCGAAAACAGAACAAGCAAATGTACCGTCAACACAGACCGGATCGGGGGGGGGCCTTCCGGGCATCACGCTGAGTCCGGGCTTCCGGTTCCGTCGCGGACAGGCCGTCTTCCTCCGCAAACTTGCCGAGGCGTTTCAGGCCGGCGAGCGGAACCATCTCGGGGTCTTCGTCCCCGGCTACGGCAAGACCATCACCGCACTCTCATCCTTTGTGATCGCCCGCACGCTCGGCATCGCCGAGAAGCTGGTCGTCTTCGTCCCGCGCGGCAACCTGCGCGAGCAGTACGCCGACGCAAAGGAACTTGCCGTTCTTTTCCGGAATCTCGGCGGCCATCGCCTCTCCTTCGCCGTCGCCGATTCCGAGAAGGTCTTCCTGAAAAACATCGACACGCAGATCATCATCACCACCTATCAGTATGCAAGCGGCAAGGGAGGAGCCGGAGCGCTGCGGCAGCTCTGCGCGGCCGCCCCGGCCATGTTCATCTTCGACGAGGTTCACCACCTTGCCGACGACGGGACCTGGGCGTCGGTGATCTCTTCGTTCTCCTGCGCCTGCAGCGTCTCCCTCTCCGGCACGCCGATGCGCTCGGACAACAAGTCTCTCTTCGGCGTTCCGATGGAAACGCGGGAGAACGGCGAGCAGTACTACAAGGCGCTCCACGAGGTGACCTTGAAAGAGGCCCACGCCGAGGGGAAGATCCTGAAGAAGGTGGAGGCCCACGTTGTAGATTACCACCTGACGATGATCCGGGAGGATACCGGCGAGATGGTGGAGATGACGCTGTCGGAACTTGCCGAGATCGCCGTCGAGAAGCAGGATGTGGATGCCTTCCTCGCCCGGCGAAAACTCCGCTTCCACGAGGTCTACCTCGAAACGCTTCTCAAGCCGGCATTCGAACGGTTCCAGGAGAAGCGGCGCGCACTCGACGAGTGGTGGGAGAGTGAGAACTGGAAGGGGACGAGACGAAATCATCAGATGCTGGTGATCGCCATGAGCAACCGTCACGCCGCGGC
>CBFGQN010000654.1:0-2430 GCA_965650895.1 uncultured Ignavibacteria bacterium
ACCGGCAAGGTTAATGATCCCGTCGGCACCGTCAATCGCCTCCCGCCACTCACCTCCGACATGCCGGGCATGCCACTCCACATACCGGTCTGCCTGCGGAACACGCGCACGGTCCCGCGCAGGATTCCGGACAAAGGCAATCACTTCGTCTCCTCTGCCGGCAAGCCGGGCCACAAGTTTGCTTCCGATCAGACCGGTCGCCCCGGTAACGATGATCTTCCTGTTTCTGTTCTGTTCCATAACTTGAGTTGTGAACGTCGGAGCACACACAGCCTAACCACCGGTTTGCGACGGAACGTTCAATGGTCTGCAAAGAGAAGAACGAACGATCCGCCCCTGGCGGAAACAAGGTAGCAAGTCGGTCGGTTCCGACAAGAAACGCCGGAAGAAATGAGCAAACAGAAGGGAAGTCATAGAGCACGACGCGCCCGGAAGGACTGGACGAAGGGGAATCGGGAGCGGGTGTCGCGACTTGATCGCGAAGGAGACAGCGAAGAGCACTTCGACGCAATCGAGTCCGGACGCCAGTCGATGAAACCCCGCGTGGTGACGATCGACGAGATCGGCGATGTCGAGTCGTTCCCGCGCGGCCAGGTCATCCGTGCGCAGAGCGGGACATACGACGTCCTTCCGGACGGAGAGACAACGGCTCTTTCCTGTCGCGTAAAACGGGGGGCCTCGACCGACAACGACGAGGCGACGCTGGTGGCGATCGGGGATTTCGTTCGCATTCAGCCGCTGGAAGGGGGGCACGGATTGATTCACCATGTAGAGGAGCGCCGCACACTGATCGGGCGGAGCGGAACCGGTCGACAGAAAGGGGGACACCACGTAATTGCGGCCAACCTCGATCAGGTCTTCTGTGTCGTCACCGCCGAGCGAGACGATTTCCGCTGCAGCGTCATCGACCGCTATATCGTCGGTGCCCTGCTCGGCGAGGTGACGCCGGTGATCGTACTCAACAAGATCGACACGGCCCCCGCATCCTACCTTGAAGCTCTTGCCGGAGATCTCTCCATCTATGAAGATCTCGGTTATCGCATTCTCTTCACCAGTGCGAAGACCGGATCAGGCATCGAAGATCTGCGCGAGGAATGCCGCGGAAAGACAAGCGCAATGGTGGGACAATCGGGCGTCGGCAAATCGACGCTGGCGAACGTTCTGCTGGGACGGGAAGAGCGGGAGACCGGAGCGGTGCGGGAGAGCGACCGACGGGGACGCCACACCACCGTCGGTTCGGAAATTCTGGCAATACCGGGAGGGGGCCGTCTGATCGACACGCCGGGTCTGCGAGAGTTCGGCATCCACGATCTGGAGCCGCAGGAGCTTGACGGATACTTCGTGGAGTTTCTGGATTATTTGCAGGACTGCAAATATCTCCCCTGCACCCACACGCACGAGCCGGGATGTGCGGTGATCGCGGCGGTGGAGGAGGGGAAGATCGACGAGGGACGCTACATGAGTTATCTCGGGATTATCGATACGCTTGAGTAGACTGTGCCCGACCTTCAATCCTTTCTGATGAGAAAGGGGACTCAGGCTTCCGCATCGAAATCGACCTTTGCATAGATCTCCTCCACCGGCAACTCCACACCGACCGATTCAAGCCGCACCATCAATCCCGACTCCTCGTACGCCCGATAGGTCCAGAGTTCCTCGGTCTGCCGTGTGTACTGCTCCACCCGGATACGGTCCTGGGCCACCATCAGATATTCCCGCAACGACGGGATGCGCCGATAGGCGGAGAACTTTGTCGTCCGGTCGTGCTGTGCGGTCGATTCGGAGAGAACTTCAATAATCACGATCGGATTCAGCAGGGTATCGAACTCGTCGTCGAGATATTCCTCGTCGCCGCAGGTGATGACGATGTCGGGATAGACAAAAGCCCGGAGTTGATCAATGCGCACACGAAGATCGTTCGCATAAATATCACAACTCCCCCCTTTTATTCGCCGACCAAAGCCAACGATGGCATTGGAAACAATCAGGTTATGCCTCCGGCTTGCCCCGGCCATGGCGAAGATTTCGCCGTTGTAGTATTCGTGGCGGTTTTCCGCTTCCCGCTCGGCGATCAGGTACTCTTCAGGAGTAGCGTGAGATTTCGGCTGTGTCATGGCAGATTCCGGAAATCGATTGGTGACCTCACACACTTCGGATCGAAAGTAATAATCCGGGCAAAGAGAAACAACCCGTTCAGGCACGATGTTCGGATGACATAGGGGCATCACTTCTGATCGCCGGGGCGAACGTCAACGCTTCCTCTCCCTCCCGCGCTCTCCGCTCGGCCTCTTCGGGCGAATCGGCAAGAACGGTGATGTGTCCCATTTTCCTCCCCTTGCGTGAAGTCCGCTTGCCGTAGATGTGCAGATGGAGTCCGGGACGACGAAGAACTTCAGCATAGTCGGCGACGGCTCCGCTCTCCTCTCCCCT
>CBFGQN010000655.1:0-2429 GCA_965650895.1 uncultured Ignavibacteria bacterium
TATCATATTTGATGCACTTTTTCCTTGCTTGGCAACACAGTACCTTTGTGGTAAATCACCACCAAGACTCCAAGACCACGGAGAATCACAAAGGCATAAGAACCGCACGTCGATTCCGTATCAGATCAGTCAACGCCCGGCTTCCCGCAGATGAGGTCGGGCGTTTTTCGTGCGGGAAAAGAGATCGAAGAGAAAATTTCATCCCCCCCGTAACCCGGTCCGATTCACCGTGTCCCAACGCCGACGGATACGGGTGAGGCCTCCCCATTATCCATCGATAAAAGACCATTGCACAAACCGCATAGTGGAGGAGAACTATGTCAATATTCAAACGTGCGGCCTCGATGCTGGCTGCATTTCTTATCACAGGGTTCCTGGCAAGCTGTCATGATTCCCCCGTCTCGACCGAGGAGGCGATCTCTCTGCCGACGGAAAAGACAAGCATTGAACGACCGGAGTATGCAACGGATGTCCGACAGTCCGGAACGGAGTTCGGTGTGGAGACAACGCTTGAGGAAGGAATCGTCGACAATCGGGGAACGGATCGGGCAAGCGACAGAGCAAGCGACCGTGCGGCAAACCCGGTGGCCCGAGCAAATGCCGTGGCGCGGAAGTACCTTCGGATTCTGCAGTCGCTCAATCTGAGCGATGAACAGTGGGCGGCAATCAGGGAATGCTTTGCCGACTACAAGGATTGTATCGAGAGCGCAACCGAGCGTTATCGTCACGCCCGCCATGAATTGCATCAGGAGTTCAGGGCGAAAGTGGCGCGGATCAAGACGGCAGTTGAGAACGGCGACATCACGCCGGAAGAAGGTCGCAGACTTTACCGGGAATGCGTCGCCGAATACCGCGCAAAGGTTGCCCGCCTGACCGAAGCCTATCACCAGGCAATTGCCGACTGTCTGCACGGCCTGCGGCGTTGCATCGAGTCGGTGTTGAATGAGCGGCAGCTTGCACGGTGGCAGGAGTTGTTGGACGACCGGGGGGACAATGGAGACCGGGGAGACGAAGGGGATAATGGGGACGAGGGGGACAATGATGGTCGCAGAGGAAGGGGAACGCGTGGATAGGGACTGACGGAGTTCATATTGCGGAGCGGAGAGCGACCGGAACGTTCCGGAATTCTCCGCTCCGTTGTTCATACCGGCAGGCGTACCAGATCGGTCCCGCTCAGCTCCCCTTCGCGCACACCCCCTCCCCTCTCGATCAATCCGTCCTTCCGGAGACCGGCAAGAATCTGCAGCAGTTCGTTCCGCTCTGCATTCGGCAGTGGAGATGTCCCCTCAACCAGATAATCAAAGAGATCATCCACGACCATCCCCTCAGGAGCACCACGCATCACTTCTATAATTCTTCCACGCCAGATACGCCTCGGTTCGCCCCGAAAGACAGGCTCAGCCTTGCGAACGGTTGCCGTATCGAACAGAGGAACGTTTGCCGGGAACCGGGCGGAAAGACAAAGGTCGTTCAGCGGGCAGATCTCGCAGGATGGAATGCGTGCGGTGCAGATCACCGCGCCGAAATCCATCAACGCCTGATGCCATCGGTAGCTCTCCCCGTCGGGAAGCAACGCTTCATCAAGATCGTACAGATCGTCCTCACGAAATCTCTGGAGAGTCGTATAGCACTTGAAAAAGATGCGGGAGAGAACCCGGGCGATGTTCACATCGACGACCGGGACCTGTTCGCCGAAGGCAAAGCAGCGGATCGCACTT
The DNA here is from genome assembly GCA_965650895.1 of uncultured Ignavibacteria bacterium. Classification (GTDB taxonomy): domain Bacteria; phylum Bacteroidota; class Ignavibacteria; order OLB7; family OLB7; genus JAGWAZ01. The sequence continues at coordinate 1,719 of CBFGQN010000655.1, forward strand.
GCAGTGTAGCGACCGACGCCGGGAAGGGACCGGAGCGCAACGGGATCACGGGGAAATTCCCCACCGTACTGAGCGGCAATCGTTTCGGCCGCCCCCTTCAGCCGCAGAGCACGACTGTTGTATCCCATCCCCCGCCATGCCCGCAGCAGATCGGCTTTGCTTCCATGCGCCAACGACTCCACTGTCGGGAATCGCTCCAGGAACTCCGGAAGCTTTTCCACGACCCGCAAGGTCTGCGTCTGCTGGAGCATGACCTCGGAGACGAGAATCAGCCAGGGATCATGAATCGTATCTGCCGACGGATTCTTCTCCCCCTCGATTTTCCTCCACGGGAAAGACCGGCCTTCCCGATCGAACCAGTCAAGGATGCGCTCGGTCGTCTTCGCTCCGAAATGTTCGGCAGTGCCGGGAATCATGGGTTATGTTGGTTTTGAGTTGTGAGCTATGAGCAGTCAGCAGTCAGCTATGAGCTTTCCGTGGTGGAACGCGAAGCTCTTCCGACTCTTCGACGTTTCAGCTTTCAGCAGTCAGCTATGAGCTTTCCGTGGTGGAACGCGAAGCTCTTCCGACTCTTCGACGTTTCAGCTTTCAGCAGTCAGCTATGAGCTTTCCGTGGTGGAACGCGAAGCTCTTCCGACTCTTCGACGTTTCAGCTTTCAGCAGTCAGCTATGAGCTTTCCGTGGTGGAACGCGAAGCTCTTCCGACTCTTC
>CBFGQN010000656.1:0-2425 GCA_965650895.1 uncultured Ignavibacteria bacterium
AACTCAAGCGTCTGGGACAAATCGGTACGGAGCTGGGGCTCATCCTCCAGAAGGTCACGTAACTGCTGCAGTTCTCTTTCTGAGATTGATCCGTCGAGATATTTCTCAAGATAGTTATCGACTTTTGTCATTATCGTGATCGTGTACCACAGGGAACAGAATGGAGCGCAACATCTTTCTCGCACGATAGATGCGGATCTTCACCGTTGCAATCGATGCGCCGGTAATCTCCGCGATCTCCTTGTAGGCATAGCCGTCGTATTCATACAGTACGATTGCTTCCCGATAATCGTCCGGAAGCCGCTTCAAAGCTGCGGCCACCTCGTCATGCAATACCACATCCCGGATGCGGGCCGGCGACATATCTGCGATGGAGGCCTCGAACGGCACAGTCTGCTTTTTGTTTCGCCTCATATTCAGGCAGACGTTGCGAACGATGGTAAAGAACCACACCATAAAATTGCGTCCGTCGTACGTATGGCGATGCTCGTAAAGCCGCATGAAGGCTTCCTGAAATGCATCGTGCGCCATCTCCTCATCGTAGAGAACGCGCATGCAGTAAACGTAGACTTTCTTTTCGTACCGCCTGAAGATCTCGTTGAAGGCCTGAACATCCCCCCCTTGAGCGGAGAGGAACAGGTCGTTATCCGAACGATCTTCCTGCCTTATGGTTGGTTGTTCTTTCATATCCTCGGGAACGTGCTACACAAACATACACAGGAGCCCCGGAATGGTTACTCCGATTGTACGACTTTTCTGAAAAGGAGAATGACATGGGGTTCCGGACCTGACAGTCATGGATACTTCTTCGTCGACTCCGCCACATATTCCTATATTGTGGGTCGATACGATATACTTACAGGAGCAGGCGAAAACCCCTGTATCCACATTTCCTGAAAGCAGCAATTCCATGAGTTCAAGACGTTCGAAAGCCGAAACCATCATTACGTTACCGGTGCTGCCTCTGCGCGACGTTGTCATTTTCCCGAATATGATATTCCCCGTGCTGGTCGGTCGCGAATCCTCGCTGAAGGCGGCTACCGAAGCACTGAATCACGACAAGGAGATCCTGCTGGTCACGCAGCAGAATCCGGAAGTCGACGAACCGTATGAAGACGATGTCTACCGAGCGGGGACCGTCGCAAAGATCGCCCAGATGCTTCGCCTTCCCAACGGACTGATGCGAATCCTGGTTGAAGGGGAGTCGCAGGCGGTGATCCGGGAGATCGCCTTCAACGGCGAGTATATGGAGGCGGCCGTCGCAATCGTCAATCCGACCGTTCCGACTGACAACAAGATGAAAGCCCTCCAGCGCCAGGTCGCCTTCCTCTTCCAGGAGTATGTCCGGCTTCATCAGGAAATGCCCCCGGAAATGCTGGCAACGTTCGACAGCATCGAGGATCCGATCCGCCGGCTCTACTTCGTGGCCGGGAATCTGGGGAACGGCACCGAATCGAAGCAGCGTCTGCTGGAAGCGACCGAGGCGAAGGAACAGTACATGGAACTGGTCAAGCTTCTGAACGAGGAGATCGAGATACTGAAGCTGGAGCAGGAAATCGACTCGAAGGTGCAGGACACGATTCAGAAATCGCAACGGCAATTCATTATTCAGGAACAGATTCGTGCGTTGCAGAACGAGCTGGAGGAAGAAGTCGGGGAAATTTCTCCCGAACTGGCAAAGCTCCGTGAGCTGATCGAAAAGGCCAAGATGCCCAAAGAGGTGGAGGCGAAGGCATACGAGGAGCTGGACAAGTTGCGCAAGACACCGATGATGTCTCCGGAATTCGCCGTCAACCGCAATTACCTTGAATGGATTACCGCCGTCCCCTGGACAAAGCGAACCCGCGACAAGCTGGACATCGAGCATGTGAAGGAGATTCTGGATGAAGATCACTACGGACTGGAGAAGCCGAAGGATCGCATTCTGGAACATATCGCCGTGCTGAATCTGGTTCGCGAGATGCGGGGACAGATTCTCTGCTTCGTCGGTCCTCCCGGCGTCGGCAAGACCTCGCTCGGCAAGTCGATAGCCCGGGCACTTGGTCGGAAGTTTGTCCGCGTCTCCCTGGGAGGAGTCCGGGACGAAGCGGAAATTCGGGGACACCGGCGAACCTACATCGGCTCGATGCCGGGCCGGATCATCCAGTCGATGAAACGGGCCACAACGGTCAACCCGGTGATGCTTCTCGATGAGATCGACAAGATGAGCATGGACTTCCGGGGTGATCCCTCCTCGGCAATGCTGGAGGTGCTGGATCCGGAACAGAACATCGCGTTCAACGATCATTATCTGGAGGTGGACTACGATCTTTCCCATGTTCTCTTTATCGCGACGGCCAACGTTCTGCATAACATCCCTCTGCCGTTGCAGGATCGAATGGAGATCATCCAGCTTAACGGCTATCTGGAACACGATAAACTGGAG
>CBFGQN010000657.1:0-2424 GCA_965650895.1 uncultured Ignavibacteria bacterium
TTCGACATTCTCCAATCAACATCCGACTTTCAGTTCGCAGCCATGAAGGCTGCGGCTACCTCTTCAACATTCTCCAATCAACATTCGACTTTCAGGACTGAGGCCCAGAGGGAGGGGCAGGGTAGATGTGCACGATATACCATCACGCTCCGCCCGTTCGCAGACTGAAGTCTGCGGCTACCTCATTCGACAATCGCCATTCGAAAATCGACATTCATTTGTCCCCTTGCCCCCCTCACATTCTCGTCGTATTATCCCCTCAAAACCTGAACGGCAACCATGCGCATTTTAGGAGTTGACCCCGGAACGTTGATCACCGGCTACGGCGTGATCGATTGCAAGGGGAAGAAATATACGCTTGTCGATTGCGGCGTGATCCGGACCGGCCCGAAGGTGTCGATGCCGCTGCGGCTGCGGACGATCCACGTGGAACTGATGGAAGTGATCGAACGGACGATGCCGGACGAGTTCGCCATCGAGTCGGCCTTCTACTCGAAGAACGTCCAGTCGACGCTGAAGCTGGGGCATGCCCGGGGAGTCTCGATCCTGGCCGCCGCACTGCGGGAGATTCCGACATCGGAGTATTCTCCGCGCGAGGTCAAACAGTCGGTGGTCGGACACGGCAACGCCGGCAAGGAACAGGTGGCCTACATGGTCCGGATGCTCCTGAAACTCAACGACCGGGAGGAATTCCCGCTGGACGCCACCGACGCGCTCGGCGTCGCCATCTGCCACGCATCGAAACTGATGCGCCCGCGCGCACGGGTAAAGAGCTGGAAGCAGTTCGTGACCGAGAACCCGGAGCGGGTGGGAAAGTGAGATCGCTTCGTGGGAACCATCGCTCCTCCTTCATTCCACTCCCGACCGAATTCCGCTCCGACCCGACCGAATTCTCATCCTTTCCGACCGAATTCCGCTTCGGACTATGATCGGTCCCCACTATGTAGTATAATTTTTGCGCTTGCAAGCCCCGCCACTCTGCAGAGTGACGGGAACCTCAACGGGCGGGAACATTCTCGTCCGTGAACTCCGGCCCCCTTTTTTCTTTGTGCCGGAGTCGGATATTCTACACAATCATTAAAAACGGAGGCAGGAATGAAAGTTCTCAAGCTTACACTCGTTTGTGCCGTTTTTATCGGCTTTCTGGCCCAGGACGCGCTTGCGAGAAAAATCTATCTGGACCATAACGTGACCTCGTCCGACGGATGCGAATGGCACATCACCGGCTGGGTTGACGTCAGTCTGGAGTGGGGATGGCCGCCGATCTCGATCGATCACTACGACGTGACGTTGAGCGGTCCCTGCGGCACCCATCATTTTGTGGGTATGGCCATGCCGCCCGAAAATCCGGGAGACGATCCGACTGTTGAGGGGAACTGGTACGACGCCGCAGGTCAGGAAGTGGAACCGCCGGCCGGTGTGGACATGGTGGAGATACTGGGTCTTCTCTACGATGCCGCAAATTCCGGCCCGGGCATAGAATAACCGCAGGCCGCTGATCCGATGTCAGCAGTATGTGTTGACATCCCTTTGCCGAGAGCCCGTCCGAACAGTGATGTGATGAGTAGTTGACAAGGATATCTCTTCTCCTCTGCGGGATATACCGAGACACTCCCGCTGATTGCAGAGAACGGGATTCCGAGTACGGTTCGGACGGGCTCACGGTCTTCTCTCAGGCAATCTCCCTCTGCTCTTCACTTTCTGACATCTCGTCCACATCTTCACCAACCCGGCTCTCCCCGTCGATCGGTTCGGTTTCCTTCGCGTACACCAGTTCGACAAAGGGACGTTTCTCTATCTTGCTCCGGAGCCACAGAAGCAGATCGAATTGATAGATCCCTTTCAGCATCCCCTCCTCACCTCCGGCCTCCACCTCCTGTAACTCCCGCCGGAAGAGAATGAAGCGCTCCCGCAGTTCTCTCCTGTCGGCAATCTCCGGTAACTGCCGCAGGAACCGGAGCAAGACAACCTGATGGCTCTGCAACCAGTCCTTCCGTTTCAGAAACCGGTACGTACTCCTGATTGCCGAGTCAAGCCCGCGGTCATCCTCCAGTTCAAACCAGCAGATGAGATTCAGCAACCGTGCCGTCTCCTCGAATCGGCCATACTTTTCGATATGGCGAAAACCGATAATCGCCTCGGTCAATGCAAGTCCCTCGCGGAACTGGCCGGCGATCAGCCGGAGAACGGCAAAGCCGATGCGAAAGGAGAGAAGAGTGGAAACTTCGATCTGCTCGCGATATTCTTTCAGGAAACGCTCGATCTCCTCCATCCTGTCGGCCACGTTCGTGAAGTCTCCCTGCTTGATCAGCCCGGCCAGTTCGGCATAGTACAGGTTGACCAGAAGATCGACCCGGCACGGATGGTCCGGAGCATCGAAGCTCTTGAGTCGGGCAAACCGGTCATTAAACTCATCGTAGCGTT
>CBFGQN010000658.1:0-2414 GCA_965650895.1 uncultured Ignavibacteria bacterium
GCTATCTCTATAAAGATGACTGGGAGATCATCGATCAGATCATGCTCTCTCCGGGGGCGCTCGACGACAGGGGAATCGTGCTGCAGGACCGGGTGATGACGATTTTTCATCCCGATTTCCTGCGCGATTATCACCCGTCGCAACCGTTAAACCCGCCCCGAGCCACCTATGTCCGCAGGAGCCTCTACATCGGGGGGACGAGCGATCATTTTCCCGTCTTTGCCCGGGTCGGATGGCGTTGAGAAAGAGGAACAGGCGGAGGAGCCGTTATCTCCCGGAAAACAAACAGCAGACAGATTCGTAAATTCGCCGACCAATACGGCAACCATATCAAATCAAGGAGCCTTACTATGATGAACCTGGTGACAAAGACGTTGCTGACCCTCTTCGTAGCCGCCGGAGCGGTCACGACGCTTCAGGGGCAGACCGATGCGACCGCCTCGGCAAAACTGAAGGAACTGAAACGTGTGGCCGATGCGATCAACCTGAATGATCTGATGGAGGAAAAATTCCGGGAGGGTATCGAGACGTCGATGGCCGAAAACAAGATGTTCAGCGATGAGGTGATGGAAGAGTTTGTGGAGAACGTGATCGACCGTTTTGATGTGGATGAATTTCTGGAGACCGTTGCCCTTCCCGTTCTCGATCCTCACTTCACAACCGATGAGCTGAAACTGGTGGCCGACTTTGTGGAGACCGACCTGGGGACGCGGCTGATTACCTCGGCGATGAGTGGAAAGAAGGAGAACTTCGAGGAACTGGTCGCCAACGGTGAAGTCTCCGAAGAGGATGGAATGAAGCTGATGCAGTTCTTCATGCGCTTCGCCTCGAAGAAGGAACTGTTGGAGAAGGGGACGCTTGCCAAAGAGTTCGAGACCGCAGCGGCCGCCTACGGCGAGATGATTGTGATCGACGTGGTCAGCGAGATGATGGAAGGCTACGCCGAGGAGGAATAAGAGGGACGGTTTCCGTCTCCCTGCAACAGTAGATGACATCCGGTGAGAACCCTGCGTTTCGACGCAGGGTTCTCTGTATTTTCAGGGTGATGTAACGTTCACAAGCTCATTTCTCAAGACTCGACTATGCGCCAGTATCTCGATCTCATGCGCCGTATCCTCGATCACGGTCACCGGAAGGACGACCGGACCGGAACCGGTACGCTGAGCATCTTCGGTCACCAGATGCGGTTCGACCTGGCCGAGGGCTTCCCGGTCGTCACCACAAAGAAACTCCACCTGAAGTCGATTATCCACGAACTCCTCTGGTTCCTGAAAGGGGAAACGAACATCCGGTATCTTCACGAGAACGGCGTGACGATCTGGGATGAGTGGGCCGACGCAAACGGCGAGCTTGGTCCGGTCTACGGCGCACAGTGGCGGTCGTGGCCGACGGCCGACGGGGAGACGGTCGACCAGATTGCGGGGGTTGTGGAAATGATCCGAAGGAATCCGGATTCGCGTCGACTGATCGTCAGTGCCTGGAACGTCGGGGAGATCGCGAAGATGAAGCTCCCCCCCTGTCACGTCCTCTTCCAGTTCTATGTCGCCGACGGACGCCTCTCCTGTCAGCTCTACCAGCGGAGCGCTGACGTCTTCCTCGGCGTCCCCTTCAATATCGCCTCATACGCATTGCTGACGATGATGATCGCTCAGGTCAGCGGTCTGGAGCCGGGAGAGTTTATCCACACCTTCGGTGACGCTCATCTCTACCTCAACCATCTGGAGCAGGCCGAAACGCAGCTTGCCCGCGATCCGTTTCCCCTGCCGACGATGCGCCTGAATCCGGAAGTCGATTCCATTTTTGATTTTACCTACGACGACTTTACGCTGGAGAACTACCGGTCGCATCCGAGAATATCGGCGCCGGTGGCGGTGTAGGGGGAGTGCAAAACTTATTAAGGCAAGATTCAAAAGAGGGGAGGGGAGAATTCAAAATTTATCGAGGTGGCGGTTCAGATGTGATGGGAACGTATAGCATTTCAAGAGATGTTCCCCCGCGCAAGAAGAACCCCCAAACCACTATCCGCCGCGGCGGATTGCGTGAATTCTCTTTGCACAAGAAGACCGATTGTTCCCACCCACCCCCATGTCTGTAAAAGGGAAAAAGGGGGTGGTGACGGTAGGTGCATTCCGACGGAAAAGAGGACGAGCTCCGGGTCTCGATAGAAGATTCAAGGAGCAGGAGAAGTATTGCAGTTGCTACAGCTCGAATACGTACCTTTAAAGAGCGTCGATCAATTGTATCCATCGGAAGTCCGCAGACTCCCTTTCTCCCCTTTTTGAATTTGACGTTTTTCCTTTTGAATTTCCCAATGATTACATGCTTTAAATTATCGTAGCAATGGCCCGGAAACGGGTGATCGGTGTAGAGAACGATTTTCCGTGGCGGCTCCCGGCCGATATGAAATTTTTAAT
>CBFGQN010000659.1:0-2411 GCA_965650895.1 uncultured Ignavibacteria bacterium
ATCTGGTCAGGACGATCAACGAGATCAACGATACGGCGCAGCGGCAGTTTCTGGAGACCTTCGAGAAGATCCGGATGAACTTCCGGAATCTGTTCCAGAGTCTCTTTCACGAAGGGGACGAGGCCGATCTGATGATTGAAGAGGGGGCGGACGATCTTCTGGAGGCCCGCGTCGAGATCGTTGCCAAGCCACGGGGAAAACGTCCCCACTCGATCGACCTTCTCTCCGGTGGCGAGAAGACGCTGACGGCGATTGCCCTCCTCTTCTCGATCTATCTGGTGAAGCCCTCCCCCTTCTGCATTCTCGACGAGGTGGATGCGCCTCTGGACGACGCAAATATCGAGCGCTTCATCAAACTGATCAGGAAGTTCGACAAGGATACGCAGTTCATCATCGTGACGCACAACAAAAAGACCATGGCCGCAGCCGATACGTTCTTCGGCGTGACGCAGCAGGAGGACGGTGTCTCGGAAATTCTGCGGAATACCTTCCTGAAAAAGGGGGAAGGGGAAGAGAATCAAACCGCGGTCGGGGAAACGGCGTCAGCCTGAGCGCTTCGGTTGAAGCACTCAGGAGAGCAGTCAACAACTACAGGGTGAAATCATGATGACAAGACGATATATCACAACGCTCGGCTGTCTGCTGATGGCCGCTGCAAGCTTTACGGCCTGCGAGAATACGCCATCCGACCCGAACGATAATCCCCCATCGCAACAGATGTCCTTCAAATCGGGGGCAAGCTATGAGTACACCACCTATTCCACCGATCCCTCCACCTCAGAGAAAGTCGACGCAACGGAACGGACCCGCCGTTTAACGCTGGCGAATACCTCCATCTCGATCTACGGTGAAACCGGCGTCGCCCTCTATCTGGACAGTATCATCACGGTCGGCGGTGTTCTTGAAGTCGTCGATTCGGTCTATCTGCGCCAGGAACCGGGGACGAACGACGTCTACCGCTACGCTTCGGTGGCGCCGGAACTCGATTTCACCGGCTTCGGGGAGATCGATCTGGGGCGTGACTGGATGCACGAGGCACGGCTCGGCTCGGCATCGGCCCGATGGTTTGTCGGAAGTGCGCGCGATACGATCCCGTACGATCCGGGATTTCCGGGGGTGACCTCGAAGGGACTGGAGCTTTCGGTGGTCGATTCGGTGGTCGCCTCGGCGACCGAGACCCTGACGATCGACGGCAAGCAGTACGCGACGACGAAGACGACGCATAATCTCCGGCTTGCCGTTTCGGTGTTGTTGCAGTTCGGCGGACAGTTCACCACGCCGGTCGAGGTCAAGAGCGTGACGTTGCAGCGGGTCTCGTGGGTTTCGGCCGAACTCGGGGCCATTGTCCGGGAGGAGAGAGAGGGGAGCGTGATCGACGCCACGATCGAGTTCAGCGGATCGCAACAGGGAGTGACCATCCCGGTTCCCGGATATGTTTCGGAGATGACCGACGTTATCTCGAACTGATCGACCAGCCGGACCGGTCATCCGCAAGGGGTGTAGAGACATCATCGAAGAACAATCGGGGGAACAGAGGCGGAAATCCGTTTCTGTTTCCCCGATCAATTTCCCGGCGGGTGCAATCCCCTCTTCCTCTTTCCGTCCGATGCCGGTCCCCGGAATACGTCCGTCCCGACTTTTCGTAAGAAAATTTGAACGGCGTACGATCCTATGGAAGAATAGCCTATATTTGCAGGCTCTATTGCGGAGGGCACCGATTGCTGAGCAATCCTGTCTTCATTGAAAAAGCGGTCCCGGGCAGGTGGCCGAGTGGTTAAAGGCGACAGACTGTAAATCTGTTCTCAAACGAGTACGGAGGTTCGAATCCTTCCCTGCCCACAGTCCCGGCGCGAACGGAGGTCTTCCGAAGGACCGTTCGCCGCCACAGCCACAAATTCTGTTCTTTCGCATACGGTTATTGAAGTCGAGCCACGTTATGTCCTTGAACGTGTCGGCACGCGAAGCCCGGCGCTTCCTTGTGTCGGCATCTTCATCGTCACCGTTCGTCCGGGCACAACCGTTTTTCGCCTCAGTGGCGGGGAAGGGTCGGATCATGCGGGAGTCGCTCGTCGGCACGTGCGGGCTTTTCCGTTCCGCACGGCTACAACCACCTGATCAATCTCTTTACGACGTGCTCACGTAGCTCAGTTGGTAGAGCACGTCCTTGGTAAGGACGAGGTCACCGGTTCAATCCCGGTCGTGAGCTCTCATCTCTTACGCGAGAGAGTAATAAAGAAGAGACCGGAACATATACCGGTCCTCTACAAGCGGGGGTAACTCAATTGGTAGAGTCACAGCCTTCCAAGCTGTTGGTTGCGGGTTCGAGTCCCGTCTCCCGCTCTCAGTCGTTCGTCGGACCGATATCCGAACCTGGTCGTACAAGAGATTCCGTTCGATTCCGCTTCCGGATC
>CBFGQN010000660.1:0-2402 GCA_965650895.1 uncultured Ignavibacteria bacterium
CAGACGTTCGCCCCGCAGGTCTGCGTCGAGCGCAATGATGATGCCGTTCGGATCGACCAGGATCGGCTTCGGAATATCACGCACTTCCAGACGTGCCGCGAGATCGCTTCCCGTCCCTCCTTTCACTATCGTGTGGAGCCAGGGCATCTCCCACTTCGTCTTCCGGAAATGTTCCACCTTGTCGGGTGTCTCGTCGAAAGAGAGACTGAGTATCTGGAAACGATCTCCGCCGAATTTCTCGTAGACCCTGTGAAGTTGATCCATCTCATTGATACACGGCCCGCACCACGTGGCCCAGAAATCAATCAGATAATACTTCCCCTTCATTGAAGTCTTTGAAACGACCTTGCCGCTTCCCTCCTTTTCTTCCTCTCCCAGCACTACCAATTCGAAGTCGGGAATTTCTCCTCCTACCTCTACACGACGGGTCGAATCGGACTGCTCCGCCCCCGCCGCGCCATACTCTCTCTCCCTTCCCTCCTTTTCATCTGCGGAAGGTATCTGCAGTATACTTCCCCCCAGCAATCCGAGAATGCCAAGTATCAGGACCGTTTTCATAGCTGTACTCCATTTGAATTGTTTTTGAGTTCTATTCAGGCGCGCGGGTTTTCCGATATTCGCTGCGAGGAATCGGCGGAGTTCCATTTCGGAGACCGACCGGGAACGGTTCTTCCCTTTGGCGATATGGTCTTTCAAGGAATTCATGGCAGAATCATCACACCGTTGTTGCGTTCACTGTTCGGTTCACTGTCGGTTTCCGGGAGCGACTCCTCTTCCACGCCGAGAAGTCGGGCCAGGCGTTTGCGTCCGCGATGGAGGCGGACCTTCAGGGCGGAGAGGGAGCCCCCCTGGATTGCGAGTATCTCCTTCAGCGTCAGATCGTTGATTTCGAAGAGGACCACCGCCTCCCGTTCTTTTCTCGGAAGTTTTGCAAGGGCTTCGTAGAGGATGTCGGTATCGGCCGATGCATCGGGCTGCGGGATATCCGCATGAAGTTTCGCCGCCAGATGCTCATCGTAGTCTCCGAAGAGCCTTCTTCGCAAACTCCATCTTTGTTGCAAACGACTCGCAGTGGTGAAAAGCCAGGAGAGGAATGCCTTTTCGTCGCGAAGCCGGCCGAAGTTCTCGTATGCGCGAAGAATCGTCTCGCCGATCAGGTCATACGCCCGCTCCCGATCCCGCTCCACAGCCAGACAGTAGCGTTCCAGTTGTGTGTAGACCGGATTCAGCAGGAGAAGGAACTCCTCCTGTTTCTCCGGGCCGGTTTTGTATACTTGTCGATTCAGTTCGGATGACATGATTGTCGGTCTTCGGTTCCATACGCCTGCAGAGAGGAGGAGACGTGAGGGGAGGATAGGTTACATTGGGGTGGTGGGGTTGAGCTTTGAGCGGTGAGCTGTGAGCTGTGAGCGGTGAGCTTTGAGCGGTCAGCTTTGAGCGGTCAGCTTTGAGCTTTGCGTCTTTGCTCCTTGCATGATTCCGGGTGGAGATGGGGGTGAGATTTGCGCATTGAGCTGTCAGCTTTGAGCTTTCAGCCGGTAGAGGTGTCGACTTCCGACTCTCACACTCTCAACTCTATGAACTCTATAAACTCTACTACCTCAAAACCTCTTCTTCTCGGCATTCTCATCGGCATGATCGTTACGACCGGAATCGCACTTCCCGTCGTTTCGGCGATGCTGGCGGACGAGCGGGAACAGGGACAACTTCATGGTTTTACAGACGGCATAGCCGCCGCCGCCGATTCGATCAGAAAAGTGTTCGGGGCATATGACGGGAAGTCACCGTATCGAACCGTCTTTTCCGTTAAAGTAATCGATGTCGTTGTTGTAGATTCAAACGGAGTGCCGACGATCAGGGTGTATGAGTAGTCGGCTTTCAGCAATCAGCAGTGGGATTTGAGGGGCAGCCTTGAGCTATCAGCCTTGAGCTATGAGCTATCAGCCTTGAGCTATGAGCTATCAGCCGGTAGAGGTATCGACTCTTACACTCTCAACTCTATGAACTCCAAGAACTCTATGAACTCAGACAACCATGCCCTGATCCTTTTCAGCAATCAGCAGTGGGATTTGAGGGGCAGCTATGAGCTATCAGCCTTGAGCTATGAGCTATCAGCCGGTAGAGATATCGACTCTTACACTCTCAACTCTATGAACTCAAACAACCATGCCCCGATCCTTTACCGTAGCCGAATGTATTGAGGCGCTGAGAAATATCACGCATCGGGAGAGCGAAGCGAAAGCCGTCATCGCCTCCGTCCGTCCTCTTGCCGAACGTCTGGCGATGTCGGATGAACTCGGAAAAAGAGAGCGGAAGACACCCGATCCCGAACAGGGATTCGGTTTCGATCTGCTCCACGAAGAACCGGATCACACGCTTGTCGCCGCAATTCTGACCTGGCT
>CBFGQN010000661.1:0-2399 GCA_965650895.1 uncultured Ignavibacteria bacterium
CAGAACACTGCCGAGATCAGCCAGTCCTCCGGCCTGTTCCAGAGCGTGTCCCCCTTGCCGTGCATCGGCCACAGCCCGGCGCAGCACCGTCACCATACCGTCGAGAGCGTTCTTTCCCCAGAGGAGCTCCCCTTTCATCCTGCCGAGGATGGCCCTCTGGCGGAAGTCCCCCCCCCGCCCGGCCCAGGCAAGGCCGGCATCGACCCCAGCCCGACCGTCCTCTATCCGGCCCAGGTACTTCAACACTCCCCCTTGCCAGCAGAGCAGAGCGGCGAAATCGGTCACCCGAAGTCGCTCCGCCGAGGTCAGCCGTTCGGTTACCCCCTGATCAGGTTCCTCAAGCGTAATGCCGGCATCCTCCAGTTCCCGCTCGGCATGGTCGGCAAGTTGTTCAAAAGTCTGATAGAGTTCCGGTGCATCCCGCTCGAGGATGCGGGGTTCGCGGTGCCTGATTCGTTCGGCAAGCGGCTCCGGTATCGCGGCCGACCGCCGTTTCCGCAACAGGGAACGAAGCGTGGCCATATCGAGTTGTTGTGCCCGGTAGAGAGCGAATGTCGGATCCATGAGATTTCCCGTGTCGTGCAGAAAATAGGATATCTTCCCGCAGATACACAAGCCGGGAGCAAGACCCCGCGCGACGCACTCCACTGTAAGTTCGTGTGATCCCGGATTTCCCCTTCCCCCCTCTCTGCATCTTTTCGGGAAGATTTCGTATTCTGGTACGCTTTACCTTACCGGTGGAGCACATCCCGTCCGACGCGACGGAACACAAACAGAAGAGCATGCTTCAGACCTCCTTGTTGCGGTATTCTTCGCACCCCGCAAACAGCGTTCATCAGGCTATACATACATAGATTGACGGAGCATCGTATGAGCACAAACTCTTTCAACGCACGTGGAACACTGCAAGTGGGAGATCGAACCTTCGAGATCTACCGACTCGGGCACCTGACGGAAGTCAACCCGAACCTGCACCGCCTTCCCGTCTCGATTCGCATTCTTCTGGAAAATCTTCTCCGCCATGAGGATGGCGGAACGGTCACCGCAAAAGATGTGGAGACTCTGGCAAAGTGGAGTCCGCATGGGGTCCCGGTCGAGGAAATCGCCTTTACGCCGGCCCGTGTTCTGATGCAGGACTTCACCGGCGTTCCTGCCGTGGTCGACCTGGCGGCAATGCGGGATGCGATGGCGAAGATGGGGGGGGACCCGAACCGGATCAACCCGCTGCAGCCGGCCGAACTGGTGATCGATCACTCGGTGCAGGTCGACGCGTTCGGCAGACCGGACGCCATGCGGATCAACACGGAACTTGAGTACGAACGGAACCGGGAACGATATCAGTTCCTTCGCTGGGGACAGGACACCTTCCGGAACTTCAAGGTGGTGCCGCCGGAGACCGGCATCGTCCACCAGGTCAACCTGGAGTTTCTGGCCCGCGTCGTCTTCCCCGGCAGCTATATGAACGGTGCGACGGGTCCGATCCCGGCCTATCCCGACACGCTCGTCGGAACCGATTCGCACACGACCATGATTAACGGACTGGGTGTGCTCGGCTGGGGCGTCGGCGGCATCGAGGCGGAGGCGGCAATGCTCGGACAGCCGGTCTCGATGCTGATCCCGAACGTAGTCGGATTCCGGCTGACCGGCGAACTGAAAGAAGGGGCGACGGCGACCGATCTGGTGCTGATGGTCACCGAGATGCTCCGCAATCACGGAGTGGTCGGCAAGTTCGTCGAGTTCTACGGCCCCGGCCTTCCGCAGCTCCCTCTGGCCGACCGAGCGACCATCGCCAACATGGCCCCGGAATACGGCGCCACCTGCGGCTTCTTCCCGGTCGACGCCGAGACGCTCCGCTATCTCCGCTTCACCGGTCGCAGCAGCGAACATGCCGATCTGGTAGAGGCATACATGAAGGAGCAGGGTCTGTTCCACACGCCCGACTCCTCCGAGCCGGAGTTTGCCGAGATGCTGGAGCTCGACCTGGGAGATGTGGAGCCGAGCATCGCCGGACCGAAGCGCCCGCAGGACAGAATTCTTCTGTCGGGGACGCGACCGGCCTTCTACAATGCCGTCGAGATGATCACGAATCCGGGAGGACTGAAGAATCCGCCGAACCAGACGAACCGCTGGGAAGGTGAAGGGGGATCGCCGGGAGCTCCGGCCGACCCGATAGATTTTGCCATGGCCGACTCGGCTGTGAAGTTTACGCTGGAAGATGCCGAGCATACGCTCCATCACGGCTCGATCGTGATCGCCGATCTCGGCAAGGGCGGCCAGGCCGACACGAAGCAGCTCAACCAGCCGATCCTCGGCTTCATCCTCGGCGAGAAAGGCCTGATGTACTACGCGACGCTCGAGGGCACGAAGTACCCGCTCGAGTGGTCGTACAACGTGAACTT
>CBFGQN010000662.1:0-2392 GCA_965650895.1 uncultured Ignavibacteria bacterium
GGGTTCTGTTCCGGATGTGCGTGACGGCAGATCGCCCCGCTACTCAATCGTCACCTTCTCCATCACATCCCCCGGTTCGATGGTGTTGACGACATCCATCCCGTCGACCACCTTGCCGAAGACCGTGTGGCGTCCGTCCAGATGGGACTGGGGAGAGTGTGTGATGAAGAATTGGCTTCCGTTCGTGTTCGGTCCCGCATTCGCCATGGAGATCACGCCGGTCTCGTGCTTCAACGGATTGCCTGCCGTCTCATCCTCGAACCGATAGCCCGGCCCCCCCATTCCCGTTCCTGTCGGATCCCCGCCCTGAATCACGAAGTCCTCGATCACCCGGTGGAAGCTGACTCCGTCATAGAACCCTTCACGGGCCAGAAAGACAAAGTTGTTAACCGTTTTCGGGGCATGTTCCGGATAGAGTTCAAGGGTGATCTCCCCCTTGTTCGTTGCAATGATCGCTTTCCAGTTCCGGTCGGTCTCGATCCCCATCGACGGCGGGGAATCCCATTGTTTGTAGTCGCTCATGGTGCTGAAGTTCTGTTGTATCCATTGATTGATCTTCTTCGGGTGATCCCGACCCGAATGATCGGTCCCGGGTGGAGCGTATTCGCCCCAAGTTACTCTTTCCCCGAGGAACCGCATGAATGAAGAGAGGAATCGGCATGTCCGAGGCTTTTCCGAATTTGCTTATGTTTCAACACCTGTTCGTGATGTCCATATCCCGAGAGCGTGTCCACGCAGTAGGCTCTCGAATTCCAAGGGTGTCCCATGACGTTACTCGATCGGCTGACCGCCCCCGGTCCCAAACGGATCCTTTCGCTTGACGGAGGAGGGATGCGGGGCATTATCAGTCTCTGCTATCTGGAGCGGATCGAGACGGTTCTTCGTCGACGGTATCGCCTCCCGATCTCCGCCTCTGCGAGTACTTCGACCTGATCGGAGGAACAAGTACCGGCGCCATCATCGGGGCTGCGCTGGCAATCGGTATGGAAGTGGCCGAGATCAAGAATTTCTACTTCAGTCTCGGCGTCAAAGCATTCAGTCGGCGCCAGTTGAACCCGCTCAACGCCCTCTACAACGCAAAACCCCTGCAGGAAATTCTCCAGGAAGGATACGGCGACATACGCCTGGGAGACGATGCGGTCAGGACCGGTCTCTGCGTGATCGTCAAACGGGCCGACACGCGAAGCATCTGGCCGCTGCTGAACCATCCGAACGGCCACTACTACGAGCGGAACGGCCGGCTCCTTCTGCGCAATGTCGTCCGCGCCAGTACCGCCGCCCCCCGGATACTTCAAACCGGAGGTCATCGACATCAGCGAAGAGAAGTCGGGCGTGTTTGTTGACGGGGGGGTCAGCATGGCCAACAATCCGGCATTGCAGTTGTTCCTGCTCGCCACGCTGAAGGGATTTCCGCTCGATCTTCTCCGGAGCCGTCGGCATCTCCTCTTCGATGACGAACCGTTCCCACATCTCCTCGATCACATGCCGCATCACCCCGTATGACGAGCCGCTCGTCTCGGCGGCGCCGACGTAGTGCTCGATGACGAGCGCCTCCGGGTGGGTCTCTCTGTAGTGATCGATCAGCACCGCCATCAGAGAGCTTTTGCCCAATCCGGAAGGACCGCTGATCAGAAGAGGGGCGCTTCCGGTATGCAACCAGTCAGTGAAGCGTCGCATATATTCCGCATCGGAGATGTAGGCCCGACGTCGGCTTGCGGCAAAGGCGGCGTGGGCACGACGTTTCAGCTCGACGCCGGTCGGCAGATACTCCTCCGGCCGGCACCGCTCCACCAGATCCAGCAGATCGTCCCGAATCATTCTCCCCAGCCCCTCGACGTCATCAAACTCCCGCACCGGGTGTCCGGCATCCTCCAACGATGCGATCAGCCCTTCGAGCTTCTCCGGATTCTCCAACTCCTCCGGACTGGTGTTCCGTCTGTAGAAGTATGCCGAACGTCCCTTCTCTTCACCTTCTTCATCCCTTCCATCCTGTGTGAAAACCCCTTGAATAATCTCCAGTTCGGTTGCGCTGCTTCGGTTGATGACCGCCTCCCTGATCCAGGGGTAGCGGGCGAGGAGTTCAGGATCCTTTTCCACATCGCTGATCTGCGGCACCCATCCGTACCGTTTGCCGAACATGCCGATAAAGAAGGGACGACATTTATCCACTTCTTCAAGACAGGTCCGGAGGACGTGACCAAGAGCCGACTGTTCCTCGGTCACTCCCCAGCGCAGATCGATTTCGGTAAAGGTAACCCCTCGCTCTCGGCACAGGGTGCGGATTTCAGGAAAGATCTTCTTGACCAGATGTTCCCGTTCATCGTGCAGATCGTGGAATGTACTGGAGATAAAGACCCGTATTTCCGTAGAGGACTTCTGCATGGAGTTCCCG
>CBFGQN010000663.1:0-2386 GCA_965650895.1 uncultured Ignavibacteria bacterium
CACAGGCGACACGGATCTGCTGCCGGGTGAACTGGTGGATCGCTTCGAGTTCGAAGAGGAAAACAGCGGAATGAAGGCCCAGGTGGTCATCACCGACAAGGGAGGAAGCCGCTTCAAGGTCGGACAGCTCGTCTCCAAGCGGAAGCTTCGCGAGACGAACGCCGAGCTGAAGAAGAAGGACAAGGAGGGAGCCAAGTCCCGTCCGGCCGAGGCCGCAACCAGCGAGCCTTTGCTGCTCGGCATCACGCAGGCTTCGCTTACAACCGAATCTTTCATCTCGGCCGCATCCTTCCAGGAGACGACCAAGGTGCTGACCGATGCGGCGATCGCTGCGAAGGTCGACAACCTGTACGGACTGAAGGAGAACGTGATTATGGGACGTCTGATTCCCGCCGGTACGGGACTCCGCAAGTACAAGGAGCTTCTGGTCTCCAGCCGGAACGACAATATCATCGAGGCGCACGAGGCGAAGGAGGGGGCCGAAGAGCCGACTCCGTCGAAGGCGGCGAAAATCCTCATCGACTGACGTTCCGGAACGGATATCGGATAGAAACGTGAAGAGAAAACGACCTCCGACCCTCAGCGGTCGGAGGTCGTTTCGTTTTTGAGAGGTCCATCAATAATGTCTATCCCCGTACTTGATCCGCATAGTCTCCGCCGACAGATCGGCTCGCGCGGAGCGGAGACGATTCTTCTGATTCTCGGTTCCGGCATGAGCGATTGCTTCGATCCGCAGGAATACCGGGTGATCGGCAGGCTTCCTTCGGTGCGGGAGGATGTGAAGACCGAAGGGCATCCCGGCATTGTGGCTCTGCTTGAGGATCGGGAGCGACCCGTTCTTCTCTCGCTCGGCCGTCGTCATCTCTACGAAGGGGGAGAGCCGGAAGATGTTGTCCGGCTGATCGACTGGGGGGCGTCGCTCGGCATCCGCAAACTTTTTCTGACCAATGCCGCCGGGGGACTCAATCCCCGATTGCGGACCGGAGATCTGATGCTGCATCGGGGGTATCTTCCAGCACTTTTCGGACGGCGGCGCCTGATCGGGAATGGTCTTTCGGGGTTCTTCCCGGTTGAGGCTCCTCCTTTCAATCCCGCCGGCCGATCTTTGCAGATCCCGGGGGCAAAGCCCTTCCCGTCACTTGCACAGGCCGCTCTCTCCGAAGGCATTGCGTTGCGGGAGGGAATCTACGCCGGTGTGACCGGTCCGAACTACGAGACCCGGGCCGAGATACGGATGCTTCGCCGAATGGGGGCCGATGCCGTCGGTATGTCGACGATTACGGAAGTGGAGGGGGGGCTCCGTCGGGGCATGCGTCCGGTTGGTCTCTCTCTGATTACAAACGTCGCGAGCGATACCGAACGGCAGAGCGTCACGCACGATGAGGTCACCGACGCGTCGAGTATCCATCGGAAAAAGCTGCGGAGACTCCTTGAGGCCTGGATGCGGGTTTCTGCCGGGGAGTGATGCCGGAACGGGAAACGTCCGGACGGCTTCCGTTCCACAGACCCTTTTGCCTTCTCTTTCTCCCGACAAGTTCCCGTTCTTCCCGATGGGGACTATTTTTCCTTTTTCTTTCCCTGAAGTCGTTTGAGGTCAGTTGGTTAACTTTCCGGCCGGTTGGTCAGGAATCTTCCATCATTACCTCATACGGCAGACTATGGCACGGCGGCGTATCGGTACGGTCAGCGAACCGGAAGCCTATCTGAAATGGATTTCATCGACGGAGAACGATCCTTATCGGCGCGCTGCGCTTCGGATGCTCTGTGTGATTGCGGAGAATCCTGAGCGTTCCAACAGCGAGGTCGGACGGTTGATCGGGAGGTCGGAGAAGACCGTCCGCCGATGGTGGAAGATCTATCTGGATCAGGGGTTGACCGGGTTGCTCGGTGTGGAGGAATCCTATCTTCCTCCTTCGAAGGAGAGGAAAATTCCGGAAGGGAAAGGGGAGACCGAACCGATTCCATTCGATTCCTTCGTTCATTTCCTGAATAATCTCCCGCTGCTCGGCACCACGACCGACTTCACCGAGTCGTTGAAACGGAACCTCGAGCGGTTGCTTCCCGGCGTCGATCACGTCTCGATCGCCTGCAATTTCGGCTTCGATCTTGCCCAGGCCCACGAGTATGAGCCGATCGTGACCGTTTATCAGTACTCGAATCAGGACGATGTTCCGGTGGTTGCCCGGGAGTACCGGGAATCATATATGGGGCTGAAGGAAATCATTGCCACCCTCCAGGATAGTCAGTACTCTTCGGATGCCTACTCCTATCCGCACGGTTTCAGCTACACGCTGGATGAGGGGCCGGTGATCGGACACATTATTCTCTGGCGCAGGGGGACCGAACCGGTCGATATCGGAACGATTCGCTGGATGGAACGCCTTCG
>CBFGQN010000664.1:0-2383 GCA_965650895.1 uncultured Ignavibacteria bacterium
CAGGTTCCGGGACGTGATCCGGAAACTGAACAAACTCGAATCGATGTCGGAAGACTATCCGAGTCTGGACATCTATGCACAGCTGCGCGAGGATATCGCCGCGCTCAGGAAAACGGTGAAGTAAACGGCACTCCTATCTCCCGCAATCGACACCACATCAACTATTGAACGATTCCACTATTCAACAACAACACCATTATGTCAAATCTGAGAAATCCGGAATTCATCAAGGGGATGAATCTGAACAGGGAAGAGATCGCAACGTTCGAGAAGTACATTTCGCTGCTTGAGAAGGCGGAGAAGAATCCCATGGACTTTCTCGGCGGTCGCGAGCTTGCCTTTACACCGGGGGCTTTGCTGGTCGTCGCCGTTGCCCGGTTCGCCTACCAGGTCTACCGCGACTACGGCGCGCTCTCGGTGAATACCGCCGAGTTCCAGGTCCAGTTCCGGGACGTGATCCGGAAACTGACCGAGATCGAGTCGATGGCCGAGGATTTTCCGAGTCTGGACATCTACGCCAGGCTGCGCGAGGATCTCGCATCGATCAGGAAAACGTCGACTGGAAACAAGTAACCCGGTTCCATTTCCATATCCGGAATGCGAATTGAAGGCGGAGGATCGCCGGGCTTCGGGCCCGGCCGATCGCTCCGTTGGAAGGGCTTTCCATCTGCAACGCGAAGGAGAGAAGCGGAGAAGAATCATTCCGGGTCATTGACAAACATCATGGAGGAAGATCATCATGGTTCTGCTCTATAAAATCATTTTCGGAGTCTGGCTGGTCTGTACGGTCTTCTGGCAGTTCGACCGTGTCAGAAAATCGAGCAAGCTGCTCAGGACGATCAATATCCTGAACGTTCTGCCGATCTGGACGTTCTTCGCTCCGAACCCCGGCATGTACGATACCCACATTCTTTTCCGGGACAAGAGGGAGGACGGAAGCCTGAGCGACTGGATGGAGGTGAAGCTGGTGGAGGAGAGGAAGTGGTATCACTTTCTGTGGAACCCGACCAAGCGAAAGCAGAAGATGGCGGTCGACGCGATCTCGGAGATCAAGTCGATCAAGATCAGCGGTGAGGAGAACAACATCGCCGGGGACGAACTGCTGGGACACGTGAAGCTGAGCAAGGGCTATCTGCTGATGCTGAACATTGTCTTCTCCCAGGCCCGCTCCGATCGCAACGCCGTCGCCCGGCAGTTCATCGTGCTGGACGCTTCACATGCGTCGGGGGAACGGAATCTGATTCCCCTTTTCTATTCAGCCTATCATAGATTCGGAGGTGTATGATGGAAATTTCCGCTGCCTATTATCTGACCATTCTGATCATGGGGACCGGCCTTGTGATCAAGTCGTGCGAGATCCTCGTGACGATCAACGATTACGACAGCCGCCGGATCTTCGACTGGAATATCGTCGGCAGCGACAAGCTGCTCTATTCCCGCCTGACCCGGCTGTTCGGTTCGGTCTACTCGAAATCGGGTGTGACGGCGATCTGCGGACTGACGATCGCTTCGTTTCTGCTGATGATCTCCGTCCGCTTCGAGTCGATCCTCTTCTATATCGGCCTGTCGGTTCTGGCGATTGCAAACCTTGTTCTCTATTTTCGCCAGGGATACGGTCTCGACGGGGCCGACCAGATGATCATGCTGATTCTTCTGACGTTGCTGACGTGTTTTGTGGTGGTAGACGATCAACAAATCAGGGAGATCGGACTGTGGTTCATAGCACTTCAATTAGCCCTTTCCTACATCGTTTCCGGGTTGGCCAAGCTTGTATCGAAACAGTGGCGGTCCGGTGTTGCCACACAGGGGATCCTGAGCACCTATACCTATGGAACCTGGCTTACCAGGAAGTTCTTGACATCCGGATCCGCTTCTTCGATCAATCGTTTGCTCTGCTGGATGGTGATTCTGATCGAATCGTTATTTGTTCTGACATTGTTCCTTGACCCCTCGATCCTCTTCTGGTGCCTGATCGGCGGCCTCCTCTTTCACCTTTCCATTGCCGTTGTCATGGGGCTGAACGATTTTGTCTGGAGTTTTGCTGCGGCCTATCCGGCCTACTACTACATCAGCCAGTTCTGTTAGTTCCGATCCGGGAATGATGTGCGGACTTCACAGAATGAAGACGGCATGAGGATAGATGGAAATTCCAGTGAAATTTCAGAGGTGTGGAGAAAAAAAAAGAACATTCCGTGTCAGTAAGTGAGAAGTATCGGGCACTTCCGTGTCTTATAGGGGTACCGCAGTTTCACTAACAGCATTGTCCCATGAATCTCAGTCTTGAACAACTTACCGACCTGCTGGGGTATATGGCTCTGGAGAGACAGCTCGGCAATTTCAAAATGCCGTTGCCTCCTCCCGAGCTTATCGAGAAGTCCCTGGC
>CBFGQN010000665.1:0-2380 GCA_965650895.1 uncultured Ignavibacteria bacterium
AGGGCTTGTACGGTTTATCCTGGGTTCGCTGCCCTCTGCGTTTCTTTGCAAGGTCAGGCCGCAGTTCATACAGAGCGTCGTCGTACCACTTCGGACCGGTTGCCCGGTTGGTTGTGTCGGTGTTCTGCACCGGCGTCTGCGCCAGAGCGGTGGTATCCTCCTGCCCCAGCGGAACCAGACCATTCCCGCTCCGGGCGGTATCGCTCCCGCGTGAGGCAACGGTCAGCTCCACAACCGAACGCATTGCCCGGGCCTGTTCGCTTTCGGGATAGCGCTCGATCAGCATACTGTAGTAGTGCAATGCGCTGTCGGGGTTCCCAAGATATTTTTCGAAGACCAGACCGCTGGCGTAGAGGGCCATGGCCGCGTATTGCGAACCGGCATGTTCGCTGTAGACCCGCGCAAACATCGAGAGAGCTGCCCGATAGTCGGCGGCGTTGCTCATCAGGTTCAGACCGTTCTGATAGTCCCTTTTGGCAGGATCATCCACCCAGTCGGTGGTGTAGCCGAGACGACTCCGTGCCTCGTTTGCATAGTCATTGTCGCCGTAACTCTCGGCGAGAATCGTCAGAAGGGAATCGGCCTCCACTCCGTTCCCCCTGCGGCGGATCAACTCCGACAGAGCGTAGAGGGCACGCGCCCCCTCCTCACTCCCGTCGGGAGCCCACTCCAGCGACTGGCGATAGTAGTGCTCGGTCGAGTCGGGAAGACTGTAGTTGCTGAAGAACCGGGCAACGTTGTAATAGGAACGGGAGGCGATCAGACCGAGAGAGTCGGGGAACGGAAGAAGGTTGATCCGGGTCGCCTCTTCGGCACGTCCTTTCTCTTCACGATAGTAGTTGATCCAGATCGCGTAGGAACGGGCCTTCTTGCTGTAGGGAGACTTTGCCGATGCGACTCTGGAGAAGCTCAGACCGGCAACCTCGTACTCGCCGGCGTTGAAGGCCCTGACGCCCCGTTCATAGACGCCGTAGAGAGCATACTCTCCCGCATTCAGGGAATCCATTTCCTTTATCGTGTTCGGATCGAGGACGTTCAGGTTGGCCCGATCGGCGTTCAGGCTGAGCCGTTCGACTTCCACCAGTCCGATCCAGTCGGCGTAATCCTCCTCGGCGGCAAGTCCGTCGAGCGTTCCCGCAGCTTCATCGTAGCGACCGGCCGCTCTGAGGGCAACGGCCTTCTGCAACCCGGCTTCAAATTTTGTCAGGTCATCCGGATCATACTCCTCCACCTTGTCGAAGGCGGCCACCGCATCGTCGAACCGACCGGCGCGGAAGTGGACGATGCCGATCTCGGTCTGCCAGCGGGCCTGCTCCTTGTCATCGTCGCTCAGAAGAATCGCCCGCTCGTACGGCTTGATCGCCTGCACCGGATCTCCCTGCGCTAACTGCACGTCGGCATTGAGCCGGAAGGCTTCGGTCAGCACATCGGCCCGCTTGAACCGGAAGGCGATATCGACGGTTTTCGAAAGCATCGCTTCGGCCTCGGCGATCTTTCCCTGCTTCAACAGGTCCATCGCATATATCAGATGGGCGTCCGGACTCCACTTGCTGTCCGGGAAAAGCTCGATCAGTTCCATTACCTTCTGCTGCGACTGGTACCACTCCCGCTCGTAGAAGTAGGCCTTGGCAATATAGAAGACCGCATCATCCACGTAGTCGCTCTTGGCCTGGTAGCTGAGGAGAGTCGAGCCTTTGTCGATGATCGAATCAAGCTTGATCTTGTGGGTGCGGACCTCGTCCGGATCGAGTGTGCGCCGGTTGAGATGATCGCTGTAGAATTCCTCCCCCCCGGTATCGTCGAACGGGATCACATAGCGGGGCTGAGGCGGATCCTGCTGGTCGCGGAAATACTCCACATCATCCTCCACCTCGGCCATGATCCGTTCCATATTCCAGAAACGATTGTAGTACGTGGTGAAGTTGCGGTACTGCTGACAGGAAGAAAGGAATGCAGTGCCGACCAGACACGTGAGAAAGAATGTGATGTATGATCGATTCATATCAAAAATCTATACCGCAGAGAGATGCAGGTCAAGTGATTTATCAATCCCCTCGGAAATAATGTTTGTTCGCCCGATGACGTTCCCCCTCCGGGACGTGACACGGAGAAGATCCGGTCACGCAACGGCTCAGAGGGATCCGACAAGACCTTTCAACTTGTGTAATTCGTTATTCAGTTCCTGAATGCGCTGCAACACCCCCTCGAGCTCCTCAGGACCAAGCTCCGGATCGAGAAGCCGGTTCTGCTGATCAACGTATTCGGCCTCCAGGGCATTCTGGTGCATTCTGGCGATGCAGTCGCGGGCGATCTTGAACGGATCGGGATCGCGGAGATCGGGCTCGACCCGACGCCACCAGTCCGAGAGCGTCTCCCGCTC
>CBFGQN010000666.1:0-2372 GCA_965650895.1 uncultured Ignavibacteria bacterium
CTATCTGACGGAAATCGTCGCCCTCGACCGGGTTCGGGCCGTGGGCTTTGACGAAGGGATTTTCCTGACCGAGGAGGGGTGGGTGGCCGAGGGGAGCATCAGCAACATCTTCTGTCTGTATCAGGGAAGACTGCTGACGCCGCCGGTTCAGCTCGGCATTCTCCCCGGCATTACCCGCGAGGTCGTTCTGGAACTGGCGCGGCGACATCATCTTCCTCTGTTCGAGGAACGGTTTCCGCTGCAAACGCTGATGGAGGCTGAAGAGATCTTTCTGACGAATGCGGTACGGGAGATTATCCCGGTCCGGAGCATACGGGGGACGGAGCCGGAAGGGGGAGGACCGGGAAAAATGACGGAATATGTGGTGGAGTTGATGCGGGGGATTGTTGAGTAGTGGAGGATTGTTCGGTGGTTGGGGGTTGAATGGTTGTGTTTCGGGCAGGGATGAAACCCTCTATCTCTCTCTTTGCGCCTTTGCTCTTCGCGTCCGCCGCGGCGGATTGCGCGATTCCGGGCCTCTCACACATTCGACATTCAAAAATCGACCTTCATCAATTTCCTTTCTTCCCGAGTGCCTCCACCATCTCCCGATGAATCCGTCCGTTGGTTGCCAGGAGCCGGTCCACCACAACCTGACGTGTCGGTTCAAGGTCTTGTCCGGGGTCTTCTGAACCATAGGTTGAAACCATTCCCCCCGCCTCGTTGACCAGGAGCAGACCTGCGGCGACATCCCAGGAGTGAAGGCTGATCTCCCAGAAGGCCTCAAAACGGCCGGCGGCGACATAGGCCAGATCGAGCGCGGCCGAGCCGAGTCGTCTGACGGCATTCCCGTTCCTGAGAATGTCACCGAAGACATCGATGGTTCCGTGCGGGTTTTCGTTGACGTTGTAGGGGAAACCGGTTACCAGAAAGGCGCGACGGAAATCGGTCTCGTCGCTGACGCTGAGTTGCTTTCCGTTCAGAAATGCTCCTCCATCTTTTACGGCGGTGAAGGTCTCGTCCAGATTCGGATTGCGGATCACGCCGACCAGGGGTTCGTTCCCCTTAACGGCCGCAATCGAGACGGACCAGATCGGCAGTCCGTGGGCATAGTTGACCGTTCCGTCGATCGGATCGACCACCCAGGTCAACCGGTCAAGATCGGCATCCCCGCCACTTTCCTCGCCGAGGAAAATGATATCGGGACGTTCGGAGAGGATATCGCGGATCATCTCTTCGGCTTTCCGATCCATCTCCGTTACCAGGTTGTTGATTCCTTCTTCTTTCCGTTCGATGATCAGGTCGCCGGAACCGAGGAATTGCCTGTAGAGCATTTCCCCCGACTCCTGTGCTGCGCGGGTAGCAAGCTCGAGAAGTGATTCCAGTTCGGATTCGGAATACATATATCTGTCAGTGCTCTTCTGTCTGTGTCAGGGTTCCGTCGTAGTTGAGAGGGGTTCTGCCGGGTTCTGAGCCAGCACGCGCTGGTAGAACTCTTCGTAGACCGGCACGATATCCCGTGCGGAAAAGTTGGAAGTGGCCCGTTCCAGCGCCGCTTCGCTGAATCGCTTGTATCTCCGCTTGTCCTTCAGCAGGTCGATGGCGTAGCGGGCCATCCGGTCGATGTCGCCGATTTCGCTGATGTATCCGGTGGTTCCGTGCAGGTTCAATTCGGAGAGCCCTCCGACCGAGTTCGAGAGGACCGGCAGACCGCAGCTCATCGCCTCCAGGGCGGAGAGACCGAAGCTCTCGCTCTGACTCGGCATGATAAACAGGTCGGCGGCGGAGAAAAGTTCGACCAGACCGTCCTGTTTCCCCAGGAAATAGACATCCTCACAAAAATCAAGCTCGCGACAGAGGCGTTCGGCCTCGGCACGGTCGGGTCCGTCACCGACCATCACCAGCTTTGCCGGAATGCTCTCGCGGACCTGGGCAAAGACGCGGACGACGTCGGTGACCCGTTTGACCGGACGGAAGTTGCTGGCGTGGATCAGGACCGGTTCGCCGTTCGGCGCAAAGCGTTTGCGCAGGTGTGCCGAGTCGACCGGTTTCCAGACATCGGTGTTGACGAAGTTCGGGATCACCTCGATCTCCCGTTCCAGATTGAAATTCGTCAGCGTCTTCTCCCGAAGGTACCGGCTGACGGCCGTCACACCGTCCGATTTCTCGATAGAGTAGCGAACCAGGGGGAGGAGTGTGGGGTCCAGGCCGATCAGCGTGATGTCGGTTCCGTGGAGTGTGGTGATGATCTTGATATCCCGTCCCTGTTCGTTCAGAATCTGCTTGGCGTTCCAGGCGCTGGTTGCGTGGGGGATGGCATAGTGGACGTGGAGTACGTCCAGTTCATCGTAGAGAACGACGTCGACCATCTTGCTGGTCAGTGAAAGAGAGTA
>CBFGQN010000667.1:0-2367 GCA_965650895.1 uncultured Ignavibacteria bacterium
TCTACGTTCCGAACAACTCCGCTCTGATCGTCTCCGGAGCTGTGAAGGCCGAGGATGTCTTTGCCTATGCGATGAAATATCTCAGTCGCTGGGAGCGGGGAGCCGATCCCTTCCCGACGTACGATCCGCCGCAGTTCCCGGCTCTCACGCCGAAGCTGGTCATTCGCGAAGCACAGGTGCCGAACGTTCTGCTCCGGATGTTCTGGCACGGTCCCAGCGTTCTGAAAGACGAGCCGGCCCCCTACGTCGCCGATATCCTCTTTACCATGATCAACCAGCCCACCTCCCGGTGCTATCACGAACTGGTCGACAGCGGACTGGTGACCGATATCTATGTCGGCTATCAGTCGGCCCGGAACACCGGACAGATTGCCGTCTATGCCACGGCTGTTCCGGAGAAGGCGGAGCAGGCGATGGAGACGATCAAGCGGGAGCTGAAGAAGATGACGCAGCCGGGCTATTTCAGCGATGAGGACCTGGAGATCGCCAAGCAGATTCTGGCCGACAACCGGGTGTTCGAGCGGGAGAATATCTACAGCTTCACGATCCAGACCGTTGCCTTCTGGTGGAGCGTGGCGGGTAGTCTGGACTACTATGAGTCCCTTATCGAAAACTATAACAAGGTCACGCTGGAACAGACAAGGAAATTCGTGGAGGATTTCATGGTCGACAAGGCGTTTGTGCTCGGTGTCGGGGCCAGGGAGAGCGTACTTGATGAACTTGATATTACGGAGGAAGATCTGAAATGGTAAAGCGATATATACTTTCCGGAGTGCTCGCAGCACTCCTTGTTCCCGCTGCAGGCCGAGCGCAACAGGGGACCGAGAAGGCGGTCGGAGGAGTCGAGGCGTTTGATGTGAACGGTATCCAGGTGATTCTCTCACCGGCCGACAATCAGCTTGTCTCGATCATTGTCGGTCTGGAAGGGGGGGTCGCAAGCGGAGAGACGGCCAATCCGGCCCTCGGTGAATTCACGACCGATCTGATCACTTCCAGCGGTTCGGAGGAGTATTCGAAGGATGATCTTCGACGCTTCCTCTCGCGCACTTCAACCCGTCTCGGCGGTGATGCCGATCTGCTGGGAGTTGAATTCGCAATGACCAGCACGCGTGCCCGCTTCGATGAAGCCTGGAGTCTCCTCTCCTCGATGATCCGCAAACCCCTCTTTGACGAGACGGAGTTCCGGAATATCAAGCAGCGGAGAGTGGCCCAGGCCGAGAACTCCTGGTCGAATCCCGAATCCTATGCCTTCCGGATGGCCGACAGTCTGGCGAAGATCAACCATCCCTATCTGGCCCGCTATACCTATGCCGATGATGTGAGGGGGATCACAATTCCGATGATGCGGGACTTCTACCGGAAACTCTCGGAACGTTCGCGGATGATCGTCGTCGTTGTCGGAGATGTGACGCGGGAGGAGCTGACGAAGAAGCTGAAGGATTTCGAGGCGTGGAAAAAGGGGGACTACAAGGATCCGGAGATCCCGCGTGTCAAGCCGCCGTCGGCTCCGGTCACCGCTATCGTGAACAAGCCGGAGAGTCCGACCACCTACATCTTCGCATCGTTTGTCGGTCCCACCTCGGTTGAAGCCGAGTCGTGGCCGCTGACGGTCGGTATGAGCTATCTGCGAAGCATCCTCTTCGAGGAGATCCGGACGAAGCGGAATCTTTCCTACGCTCCGTTTGCCTTCTTCTCCAACTCCCACGGTCACGGCATGGGGGTTCTCGGCGTCAGCACCGTCTGGCCCGATTCCTCGATGACCATCATGCTGAACGAATTGCAGAAGATGAAGGACGGCAGGTTCGATGCCGAAGAGTTGGAAAAGGCCAAACAGGTCTATATGACCACCTACTACATGCGCGAGATGACCAACGCGGCAAAGGCCAACCGGCTTTACTTCAACGAACGCTACACCGGCGACTGGCGGCGTGCCTTCAGTTACGACGACATCAACGCCGTTACCAAGGGGGATGTGGAAAAGGCACTGAAGAGATTCGCCAACAACCTCCAGGTCGGTATCGTCGGGAACCAGTCGGCCGTCACGGTCGCGAAGTTCGAATACGGCGAAGCGCTCCGGTGAGCTGAGTCTTCCCGGATCGATTCCATCCTTTCAGGGCGCGGAGAGTCTTTGTCTCTCCGCGCCCTCTCTTCTTGGTGATTCTTTGTGCCCTTGGTGCCTTGGTGGTGAACCAACCGGGAGGGAGTTATTCACCACCAAGACACAAAGAGCACAAGGAACCACGAAGGGAGGCGTTGCCCTTCTTCCTCTCCATTCTTTCAGGCTTTCAAGGTGCGGAGAGTTCTTGCTCTCTGCGCCCTCTCTTCTTGGTGATTCTTTGTGCCCTTGGTGCCTTGGTGGTGAACCAA
>CBFGQN010000668.1:0-2347 GCA_965650895.1 uncultured Ignavibacteria bacterium
ACATTCGCAAATCCTCATCCCTCATTCGACATTCGCAAATCGTCAATCGAAAATCTCCCTGCCTCCTCCCGTTTCAGGATCTCCCTGAACTCGAGAAATTCCGCATCGCTGTTCGGCAGGAACTGATGGACTTCTCCCCGATCATCCAGATAGTCGAAGTAGTTGTAGTGGACGTCGTCGCTCCGGCCGTAGAGATAGGACTGGATGGTGATGCAGACCGGTCCGCTCCGGTTGGCGTTGTGGAGCTTGTGGGTCTGGTTGAAGCGGGGCGTGATCCAGGTCACCTCATCCTTTCGCAGCTTCCCGATGAAGAACGGCTCTTCATAATAGCGGGAGAGCATCGGATAGAGCGAGACGGTGATCTCGCCGCTGAGCACCCGGATCATTGCGTGGGTGTTCGCGTGATTGTGAATCGGCGAATAGTGTCCGGCCGGCCAGATCTCGATGACGTAGGGGATGCCGGGCGACTCCCCCTGACTCCGCCCCAGCGTGATCCTCAGATAGGTCTCCTCAAAGTTCTCCTGGCCGAACTCCGAGGCCTTCTCCCGCAGCTTCCGGGCGCACCATCCGTCCGGATCGGCAATGCTCCGCTCCACCGCGTCGACAAAATCGGGAAAATCGGGCGTGTCCAGACGGAAATTTTCCCCGGCGATATTCTCGTACAGTTGACGACATTCGGGCGTCAGGTTTGCCGGGACGATCGCTTGGGCCTTCGCCACATCTTCGATCGTGATGCGGGATGAGGGGACGACCTTCAGCGGAGGATCGACGACGACCGGATCGCGCAGGATCTCCAGCGGGACGACCGATCCGGAATAGCGAATCGACTCAACCGATGCAAGAGGCCCCGACTTCCCCTCTTCACGCTCCGGCACGAATTCCGCCAGTGTCGTCTTCTCCCGCACTTCCCCCCTGCCGTATCTCAGCATCGAGTCCGTCGGGTCCAGACTGAGCCAGTGGCGACACGCCGGTTCCCGGTTTTCCGGGATGCCGATCCGTTCCGTCCTCCCGGTTCGCATATCATGAAAGAGAACGTTATCCTGCGTCACCGTCAGTCTGATCTCCTCCTCCGTTCCCGATGCGAGGACAAGCCGGAACTCATCCTCCCCTTCACGGCAAAAGACAAAGACTCCCTGTCCTTTCAGAAGCAGATCGACCGAACCTTCCAGTCGGGTCTGTTCCGCTTTATCGAACGTGAAGGATGTGGGAATTGCGGCAAATGATTCCGTGTGATGGGACATAGCTTCTGATTGATGATGGATTGACGAAGACAGGCTCAGAGCAGTTGAAAGAGCAGCGATAATGTAAGGAACGACAGGATAATGCCGACCCCCACCATCATCGCCCCGAGTCGCGGGGCAAGTCCGGCGGTCATCGCCAGGGCCCAGGCGCTGATCTGCGGCGGCATCCCGGCCTCGAAGACCGAGACGGCGGCGGCCGGACCGTGCAGACCGAACAGGTGAACGATACCGAGAGCCGCAAGCGGAGCGATGCAGAGCTTGATCCCGAGACCGATTGCCGCCGGCGTCAGATGCTCCGGTTCGATCCGGAACTCCATCTTCAGGCCGACGGCGATAATCACCAGCGGAACCAGCGTGGCCGCAAGGGGTGAGAGAAGGAACTCAACCGAAGCAAGCCACGGAGTGGAGGAGAGAAGAAAGGCGAGAACGAGCGCGATCAGCGGCGGAAAGGTCACGACTTTCCTGATGATCGACTTCAGCGTCGCCTGCTCCTTGTCCGAATAGAGGGCCAGAACAACCGACCCGTAGGTGGCCAGCGCAAGAAACGTCCCGAACTGATCGTAGAGGAGGGCATAGGAGACCATCTCCTTCCCGAAGAAGGACTCGATCATCGGGATGCCGAAGAAGGAGGTGTTCCCGAGCGGGACCAGAAGCATGAGGACGCCGGTGACCGGACGGCTCCAGCCGAAGAGGCGGGAGAGACCGAGAATCGGCAACGCGGAGATCAGGATCATGCACCAGGGCATCAGGATCGGGACGAGGATGTCGCCGGAGACCTTGAGTTCCGGAATTCTGAGCAGGATCAGTGCGGGGAGCGAGACGTAGATGACGAACGAGGTCAGCACCTGGGCCGTGCTCTCGGGAAAGGCCGGTATGCGCCCGAGGCCGATCCCGATCAGCAGGAGTATGACTATCAAGATGATGTTTTCCATGCAGCCTTGCGAAAGTCCCCCGCACGACGTGATGACGGGAACCGGACAGATGACGGGATCAGGCCTCCCTTTCTCCCCCGCCGCAAATCACCGAACCTACCGTATCTCCTCCCACTCCTTCGAAATCGACCGTCCCAGGATCATCACCGCCAGCGCGTTCAGCGTCCACTCGAA
>CBFGQN010000669.1:0-2321 GCA_965650895.1 uncultured Ignavibacteria bacterium
GGGACGTATCGTTGGAGTAGATGGTAAACTGTGTCCTTATCAGTCCTCTTCTTGCGGACGCATCCATCAGGACCTCGACGGCTTCCACCGTATCATGCGGGAGAATGAATCGCCGCAACGGATGGGCGACCATGTAACCCGTCGCGCTTCTTACGCTGTAAATCCATAAGGTATCCTCCCCGGTATTGGTGATGGAGACCGTATCGCGCAGATTTTCACGGAAGACCGAGACCTCACCGAAATCGAGAACATCTTCCCCTGCAATCTGAAGGATTGGACCGATATAACCTTCAGGAGGAGATGGGACGACCTGTGCCGGAAGCGGGCTCCGGGCTGCATAGAGCAGGAGGACCGGCAAAGAACCAAAGAGAAGCGTGGAAAGCTGAAGGCGAGTGAAGAATGTTCGGTACATGATAAATTATTGCCGCAGCAGCAGTAATGACTTCGATGGTGAGGATTGATTGATTCTTTCCGGGGAAGACCTTCGACTGCTCCAATCGGTTACGAGGGTGCGGAAAGAATTCCGGCTGTTGTATGTTGAATTTATGATATGCAAATTCAGTATCAACTCAACGATAGAGGACTTGTGTTATGTACTTTCAACGCATCTATGATGAGAAGCTTGCCCAGGCGGCCTATCTGATCGGCTGTCAGAAGACGGGCGAGGCGGTTGTGATTGATCCGGAGCGTGATGTTGATCGCTATATCCGTATTGCCGAGGAGAACGGACTTCGCATCACGGCAATTACCGAAACCCACATCCATGCCGACTTCCTCAGCGGCTCGCGCGAACTTGCCGAGAAGACCGGAGCGGTCCTGTACCTTTCGGACGAGGGGACCGAGGACTGGAAGTATCAGTGGCTGGACAAGAAGAGTGACGGCGGCTCCTACGAACATGTGCTTCTGGAGGACGGAGACAGTTTCAACGTCGGGAATGTGGAGATCAAGGCGATGCATACGCCGGGGCACACACCCGAGCACCTGAGCTTCCTGGTTTACGATCATGGTGGCGGAGCTGACGAGCCGATCGGGATTGCCACAGGAGACTTCGTCTTCGTCGGCGATGTCGGGCGTCCCGATCTGCTGGAGACTGCAGCCGGACAGGAAGGGGTCAAGGAGCCGTCGGCACACGAGCTGTACGACTCGCTTCGCTGGTTTGACAAGCTTGACGATTATCTGCAGGTGTGGCCGGGACATGGTGCCGGTTCGGCCTGCGGCAAGGCACTTGGCGCCATCCCGATGACTACCGTCGGTTACGAGAAACGTTTCAACACGGCTCTGGCCGCTACGCGGAAGGAGGCCGGGACGTTCGTCAACTTCATTCTTGAAGGACAGCCCGATCCGCCCTACTACTTTGCCCGGATGAAGCGGGATAACCGCGAAGGCCCGGACGTTCTGGGGGAACTTCCAAATCCCGACCTGGCTACTCCTTCGGAGGTCGCCGAGGGTCTCGGACGTGGAGAAGCGGTCGTTCTGGATACCCGTTCCTGGTCGGAGTTCCGCCAGGGGCATATGAAAGGTTCCTACTACACGCCGTTCGACAAGACCTTCCCGACAATTGCCGGTTCCTATGTCGATCCGGGACTCGACGTCTACATGGTGATCGGCCACAACGATGTCGAGGAGGCGGTGCGGGATCTTGTGCGGGTCGGTATCGATCACATCAAGGGATATATCCTTCCGGAAGCTCTCGTTCAGTATCTGAATGATGGAGGGACCAAAGGAGAGATCGTCTCGACGACGGCAGAAGGACTGGCCGCGACGTTGCGGGAGAAAGAGGTGAACGTGCTCGATGTGCGTGGAGAGTCGGAGTACCGCGAAGGACACGTGAAAGGGGCGTTGCAGCTTGCCCACACACGCATTCCGGCCGGTATCAATAACCTTCCGGAAGGAGCTCCGCTCTATGTCCACTGCAAGAGCGGCGCCCGCTCGGCGATTGCCTCGGCCTACCTGCAGGCGCAGGGACGGGATATCGTCTACGTGAGCGGGGCGTTCGAGGATCTGGCAAAAGCCGGTGTGCCGATCGCCGCAAGTCCTCGGGAGGAAGTGGCTGCGTAAGTGCGGGGTGGTTATAAGATTTCAAGAGAGCGACCGGATGCTTGGAGCGTCCGGTCGTTTTTTTTTAGGGGTACCGGGGGTGAAGGGTACAGGGGACAAGGGGAGGAGAATGGAAGGGATTTTGTTTGGTGTTTGTTTTCGTGCATTTTGGGTGGTATTGATTTGAAGAATACAGGTAGAATAGCGGAAAGGAGAAAAGAGAGGGAGGGGAATCCAGACAAGGGTTGGGAACCAAGGAGTGATGCGGGGGGCCGAAAGGCGTA